>NZ_CEZLMY010000060.1:0-20637 GCF_983033635.1 Psychromonas sp.
GTTAAATAAACTACAAATTGTATTAGCAATTGTCCTATTTGGGTTCTAAGCTAACTAAAAGGATGTCAGTTGATTTGTATATAGGATTAACGTTTATTAAGGAATAATAAATATGAAAGTTTCAATTAAAGTTGTTTTAGCGTCATCATTAGTATTGGTATTAGCTATCAGTACACTCTCCTGGCTGCAGTATCGGGAGGTGAAAGATACCCTACAACACCAGGCAAGCAGTGCTATTGAGGAATCAAGTAACGCCTTAGCTCAGCAGATAACTAACTGGTTATCAGGTAAATTAGAAGTGATAGATCTTGCAGCACAGGTGATAGACAGCAACTTCAGTAGTGAACAAATACAGAATACTTTTGATGCAAAAATGCTCAAAGAAAATTTTATACTTATCTTTGGCGGCTTGGATACAGATGGTAAAGCGATCACCAACGATCCATCTTGGCAGCCTGAAAATTGGGATTCAAGAAAAAGACCTTGGTATAAGGTGGCTAGAAGTGCTAATAAAGCAATGATTACCGAGCCTTATGAAGATTCAGTGACAAAGGATATTTTAATCTCTGTAGTGACTAATATATCAGATAAAGGGGAGCTTAAAGGGGCCTTTGGTGGTGACCTTAGTTTGAAAACAGTCTCAGATGCACTTAATACTCTGACCTTTAATGATGCGGGTTACGCTTTTCTTCTTACTAAAAACGGCAATATCATTAGTCACCCCAATGCTGATAATAATGGTAAAAACTATGCGCAACTGTTTGATGGTAATGCCGTTGCTTTAGATAAAAAAATTCATGAAATAGAGGTCAATGGTCAAACTCAGTGGGTTAGTTTTACGCTACTTAAAGGGCTTAGAGGTATGGACTGGTATATTGGTGTTGTCGTTGATGCCGATATTGTAATGGCGGATGCTAATGCAATGGGCTGGCATTCACTTTGGGGGGCTTTGATTAGTGTTGCAATTGGTGTGATTGTGTTAGGTAGTTTAATGCAGACTATTTTAAAACCGATAGGCCTTTTAACACAATCTCTGTTAGAGATTAATAGTGGTAACGGTGATTTAACTAAGCGCTTACCTATTATTTCACAAGATGAATTCGGTGGGCTGGCACTTCAATTTAATATATTTGTTGAGAACCTGCAGAGCATTATTATAAATGTTAAAGATCTTGCTTCGGACGTTGGGCAAAGTACAAATAAAGTCAGTAATGAATCCGAAAAAGCTTCCCAAGAGTTACAGCAGCAATTAACAGAATTAGACCAGCTTGCAACGGCAATGAATGAGATGGCATCAAGTGCTGTTGAAGTCGCAAAAAATGCGCAGGTTGCGGCTCAGGCTGCTGGAACTGCGGATGAAGAAACCGCCAATGGGGTGGCTGTTGTCTCCAATGCAACTAATTCAATTAATGAATTAGCACAACATATGGAAAATGCGGTTGAGTCTGTCGTTGAACTTGCGAAGTTCAGTAATAATATTGAATCAATATTATCTGTGATCACAGGTATCGCTGACCAAACAAATCTATTGGCGCTAAATGCTGCAATTGAAGCGGCGAGAGCTGGTGAGTCAGGTCGAGGTTTTGCCGTTGTTGCTGATGAAGTTCGCTCATTAGCGTCCAGAACGCAGGAATCAACAAGTGAAATCCGCTCTATGATCGAACAGTTACAGTCAGGCGTTCGCCAGGCTGAAGATAAAATCAAACATAGCCGCGAAGCCGCTATAGCAACTTCGGAGGAAGCAAGCAAAGCAAATGATACTTTGGAAATAATCCGGGTAGCGATTCTAGAAATCAGTGATATGAACTTACAAATTGCAGCAGCTGCAGAGGAACAGTCTGCCACGTCAGAAGAGATTAATCGCAATACCACCAATATTAGAGATATCAGCCAAGATGTAGCAACTGGCGCACAACAGCAGGTAAAACATGCCGAATTGATGAGAGATCAAATGGGTAAGCAAGATCAGCAACTAAACCAATTTAAAGTATAAATAAATTCGTTAATAACACCTCAAATAAGCCCTGATAATAATGCTTATTTGAGGTGCATAGGAAAGTGCTCTACAAGCAGTACTGAACTTAAGAAATTTCCATTGGCACCCCTCCGTATATCAAATTATTCTTTAACGCCATTTCCAATCAAGTTCAACCCCTGCTAAATTGCCTTAGGATTTATCTTGTATAACTGATCAATATAGAACCGCAAAGGTAATTTAGGTATTATGCCTGCGCAACCGGCACTGATTTAAAAGAATACAGATATGTTTCCTCTTTCTGCTAACAGTACAACTTGCTGATATCTCCGCTTGATTACAGGATAGTTGAGGTTAAAGAACGAGATCAAAAACAATATAATTTATAAGGTTTAATTTATGGCAAGGCAAGTAACTTACGTATTTAAAGGTAAGCGTAATATCATTCAATTTTCGTATAATCTATTTCATGACATGTATGAAGCAGTAGCAGACGCAGAAAGTGTCGATTTAAAAAGCTTTTTAGCGATGGAAAAACAGTTGGAAATGAGTTGTCGCGGTCAAGGTATTGTGAAAAATTTTCGTAAGACTGAGTTTACGCGCATGGGCTTTTCTGAAATTAAATTTGTGCGTGATGATGATACATTGGCAGCAGCTATTACAGATAGTAAGACGAGACTGTAATAAAATATGAAACTGAGATGAACTATATTTCGGAATCCAAATCCGTCTGCAAAGAGAGCTGGGATCGTAAGCGGCAATGATAGCTTTTATAAAACGCACCAACTGGCTAAATATATATCTAAAGTAGAGCAATCGGCTGCCGATATAGTAATAATGATTTAGGATTTAATTATAGAAACAGCAATAAGCACTTTGTTTTTCGATCTTTAAGGCCTATATTCAATAGATGTAAGTCGTCTTATAACCTATTTTTAGGTGCTAATGACGTATTCAATTTGTTATCAGTGATTGAGGTAAATTATGGACATGAGTGTTGTCGGTGGTGTGATGAGCAATCAGGCTAAAGTAAATACCCTTGAAAAGGTGAACGTAAGTTTGTTGAAAACAGCCAATAACCAAGCGGAGCAACAAGCTGCACAGTTATTAGAATCTGTGGCACCAGTAGCGCCAACTCCTGATGGAAGCAAAGGACAACACATAAACATCTCCGTGTAGCACTTTGCTTAAAAAGTATAAACACAAATGCGAATTTGCCAGCTTTCTTAACCTGTTTGTTAATAGAGCAGGCTGATTCGGTTTTATTCTTGTTAACGTTTTTTTATTAGCGAACGTTATATTTCCGGTTTACCCTCTTGTTTAATATCTCAAATCAATAATCGCTATTAATAAGTGGAAAGTGCTTTCAATAAATAGTGCGATCTATATCGTGTTAGCCTAGCGGCCATCCTCCAAATATATTCATATTCCTTACGTTAGGTAGCATTATGAGCTCAACCTCACCAATAAAATTAAGCTTTTTACTGATAATTATTTTAGGCGCAATTTCTGCGCTTACGCCATTGGCCATTGACATGTATCTGCCTGCAATGCCGAGCATTGCTCAGGAACTAAGGGTAAGTTCCGGTGCAATTCAAACTACCTTAATGGCATACACTGCCGGGTTTGCTGTTGGTCAGTTACTTCATGGCCCATTAGCAGACAGTTATGGCCGTAAACCTGTATTGATTATTGGAACCACTTTATTCGCATTAGCTGCAGTAATAAGTGCAACTACCGATGGTATTGAAGCGTTAACTTGGGTTCGTGCAGGCCAAGGTTTTGCGGGGGCAGCTGCCGCTGTTGTTATTCAAGCAATTGTCAGAGATATGTTTGCTAAGGAAGATTATGCTCGTACCATGTCATTTATTGTTTTAGTGATGACTATTGCCCCTTTGGTTGCGCCTTTAATAGGTGGGTATATGGCAGTCTGGTTCGGTTGGCGTTCCATTTTCTGGTTGTTGGCATCTATTGCGCTTGCTGTGATTTTTGCTGTGATATGGTTTATCCCTGAAACATTAGCAGTTGAAAAAAGGCATGCGTTTAGCTTGAGGACAAGCATTCGTCATTATGTAGGGTTATTTACCCGCCCCCAGGCAATTGGTTTGATTTTGACGGGCGCTTTTTCTTTTGCTGGTATGTTTGCCTTTTTAACGGCGGGCTCTTTTGTTTACATAGATCTATATGGGATAGATATCGAAGATGTAGGATATTTATTTGCCTTAAATGTACTACTAATGATGGTCATGACCAGTATAAATGGCAGTTTGGTAAAGAAAATGGGATCACATTGGATGTTACGGTTTGGATTATCAATTCAACTTACTGCTGGTTTTCTGTTACTGTTTGCACAGGTTCTCAATTTAGGTTTATGGGGAACGGTTATTCCGGTAATGATGTTAGTACTATTTCTGTAATAGGCAGTAACAGTATGGCATTGTTATTGAGTGAGTATCCTCATATTGCCGGGACTGCGTCATCTTTAGCTGGAACACTTAGATTTTCAACTGCTGCGCTGGTGGCTGCTGGCGTCTCAGCATTGCCTGCAACCTCTGCCTGGCCTATGGTGGCGATGATGACACTGTGCTCCGTGCTGTCAATCTCAGTTTATCTTCTGTTTGCCAAGGATGTGTAATAACGTGTGGATTTTCTCTTTTACCTTAAATCACAAAGCGTTGGTTATGTCCATTATTTAGCAAGTTAGTATCGTCTAATCATAAAGTGAGAGTTTCAATAGTAATTTAGCTATGAATATAAAAGGTAAAAGAGACTCACCCCACTGCTGGAAAGCCGAGGGACTTTACTTTATTAACCAAGACTGATTATTGTGTTCTTTCCCATCAGCAACTCAACAAATGAAATGCTATCAATAAAGTTTACAATTCGAAGCTGTATGATCTGATAGTAGTAATATGCCATCTATCAGCTGCCGACAGGTGAGATCCTACCATTTAGATGGCTTTCGATATTGCCATAATCTTTTGTATGACTATGCTTTTAGTAACTGAGATATAAGGGTATATAGACAAGTTTCTTAATGTGGTGATAACAACCAAGTTGCTACCTATGTTGAAATAATTATCTGTGCGTTTTGTCGAAAGTAAAAGAATAAACATAATAATTAAATGCCTCTATTTGAGCTATATTTAGATAATTAATCACGTTTGTTTATTACTAGTAATAATGAACAGTGAAGGAAGTGAGTATGAATTACTTATACCAAAAATTGGGCAGGATGCAGTTAACATCTCGACTAATCGCTGTATATACCACTATATTTTTAATTATTATTACAATCACAATCGCTGCGATATTATTTAATGTTAAAAGAATCATTACTAGCAATGTTGAATCAGAGCTGCAAAACAGTTCCTATTTGATCAATAGCATGATTAAGACCGCAGTAGATACGTCTATAAAGACACACCTCAGAACTACTTCAGAAAGTTCTCTAGAGATAACTGAATATTATTACGATTTATATAAAAAGGGTTATATCACAGAGAAAGAAGCTAAGGAAAAGGCGCTTGACGCTATTAGGCCATTTAAGATTGGCACAACAGGTTATATGTATATATTAGATAGCACTGGAGTCCTTGTTTATCATCCATTCAAAGCGTTGCAGAATACTAATATTTCAGAATACGAATTTATAAAAACACAACTTAAGAAAAAAGATGGTTATATTGAATATATGTGGAGTAATCCTGGTGATTTAGCTGATCGTCCCAAAGCACTGTATATGAGCTATTTTGAGCCTTGGGATTGGATTTTAAGTGCATCGAGTTATAGAAGTGAATTTGTTGATTTATTAAACCTGAGTGATTTTGAAAAACAAGTAACGGCAATTAAGTTCGGCAAGGAGGGGTATTCAGTTATTTTGGATAACGAAGGTACATTTTTGGTTCATCCGTCACTTAAGGGCCGTAATTTAATAGAAGAAAATGATCCGCAAGCTGCTGTTGTGAGTGAAATCATTGAAAAAAGAAACGGCATAATCGAATATGATTGGAAAAACCCTTCTGAAAAGGAGGCAAGAAAAAAGATATTAGTTTACTCAGAATTAGAAGAGTATGACTGGATTATTGCATCTTCAGCGTATAAATCTGATTTTTATGATGCTCTGCATGATGTGACTAAGATCATTGTTGTCGCGCTTATAGTTGCTTTACTGATAATGGTTGTGGTGACGATCAAGATAAGTTCAATGGTAATAGAGCCGATTAAAAAGCTTGAAAACACGGTTTTACAAGGTGTAAATGGCGATTTATCGGTACGAGTAGAAATTAACGGAAATGATGAAATCAATCAACTTGGGGCTCATTTTAATAATTTTATTGAATCTCTTGAAATCAAAAACAAAAAATTGAACGAAGAAATAATAAGACGACAGTATGTATCGAATAAATTGTCTGCGTTAAATGAGCACTTAGAAGAAATCATAAAAGAAAGAACGGAAGAGCTTAATGAAGCTCAGAATGAAATTATTCAAAGGGAAAAATTAATTGCCATTAACCGGCTTGTTAAAGATATCGCGCATAATATTAATACACCTTTAGGCATTTCAATTACTTCAGCGACATATATTGAAAGCCTGATCACTCATCTTCAGCAAGATTATTATAAACATAAGATCAGTAAAAAGAATTTAGAAGAATTTTTCAGTAACCATAAGAAGTCTTATGAGTTATTGATTTCAGGGTTAGAAAAATCAGCTAACTTAATCGATATGTTTAAGTTAATCACAAGAGATGAAGCATCTTTGAAAAAGGAACTGTTTAATGTGCGTCAAAAAATTGAAAAAAGCATCAGTGCGTTTAACTTTGACAAACATCAAATCTCATTAGCTTGTGAAGACAACCTTGAAATAAATAGTTATTCAGCAGTGTTTGATTTAATCATCAATAACATATTGAGCAATTCAATAATACACGGCTATGATTTTGATAAATCAGGCATTATAAATATTAAAGTATCGATGGGGGAAACGATTCTATCTATTATTATTGCAGATAACGGCAAGGGAATTAAGGAAACTGATATTGAGAGTGTTTTTAATCCGTTTTATACCAACAAGTCAAGTACCAATGCTGGTTTAGGTTTAAGTATTGTTTACCATTCAGTAAAAGATATTTTAAATGGCAAAATCGAGATCATTAGTACAGTCGGCAGAGGAACAGAAGTTAAGCTTGAGATTCCAATTACGCCCGTTTAGCTCCCCAAGCGGGCATACCCCTTAAATTTATCCTTGTCTAGCTCTGAATCCATATTTCCACTGCAACTGTATATGTATGGTTTTCGTCCTACGTTTAAAATAAATTTACACTTTTGCTTTAATTAACTTTCAAATGAAAGTTTATTACCAAATGCCTCATGCCAATCTTTGCTAAACTGCTCTACTGCCGGTTGCACCGCCGGGTGAGCAAACATCTGTGCCGCAACATCGACAGGCAGTGTGATTGCGCCAATACCTAACTTCATAACATCCATCACCTGTTGTGTGTTTTTAAAGCTTGCAGCCAATATTTTACTTGCTAATCCATGTTGATTTAGCAAATATTGAAGATCGGCAACCACTCCAACACCATTGGTTCCCATTGCATCAATACGATTAACATAAGGTGCAAGGTAATCAGCCCCGCATAATGCCGCCATAAATCCCTGTTGAGCGGAATAAATTGCTGTTGCAAGCACTAAAATCCCATCTTTTTTAATTTGTTTAATAGCGGCTAGGCCAGTTTCAGTTGCAGGTACTTTAACAACCATATCATAAGGCAACTGGTGAATTTGCTTTGCTTCTTCAACCATTCCTGCAACGGATGTACTGACCACTTGCGCATGAAAACGCGCATTAGGCCCCAGCACTTGTGCTAAATCAGTTAACACTTCATTTAAGCCGGTACCTGCACTCGCCAAAATAGAAGGATTGGTGGTCACCCCTTTTAAGGGTAAGCATTGCTTGAATCGTTTCACTTGTTCGATGTCTGCAGTATCAAGATATAGCTCAATCATAATTATTACTCCGAGTTGTGTATTAGATAGCAAAACTATAACGATTAAAAACCAATCGGCAATTGATTAAGATCAATAAAGGTTTCATTCGAAGGCTGTAGTATTTCATTAAACGAAACCCTAGTGTTTCATTCGAGGTGCTTATGTATTTTAATATTCAACGATATTCTACTCATGATGGAGATGGTATTCGCTCTATCCTGTTTTTAAAAGGTTGTAGCCTTGCTTGCTCCTGGTGTCAAAATCCAGAAAGTCGCAGTGCAAAGCGATCGTTATTATTCGACCAACGTCTTTGTGTCAAAGAGTGTAATGCCTGCCAGAAAGAGACTGGTGCAATTACCCGTAGTAGTCAGGATGAAATAGTTATTAATCGCACCGCTATTACGGAGCACACATTAGATCGTTTAGAAACATCTTGCCCAACACAAGCATTAACAGTCTGTGGTGAAAAAGCATACGAAGATGACCTTTGTGATGCATTATTAAGAGACAAACCATTTTATATTGAAAGTAATGGCGGCGTGACATTCTCTGGAGGAGAGCCATTAATGCAGCCTGAACTGGTTGCCAATGTAGCTGCAAGAATGCATCAGGAGGGGATCAATACAGCGATTGAAACCTGTATGCATGCACCCTGGAAAAACATTGAACAGGTTTTGCCTTTTGTTGATTGCTGGTTAACTGATTTGAAACATACTGATCCGCAAAAATTTCAGGATTGGACAAAAGGCTCATTCGCTCGGATTAAAAGTAATTTTCAACAATTAGCAAAACATGGGAAACGTATTGTGATCCGTGTACCTGTTGTACCAGGATTTAATGATACAGAGAAAGAATTATACGAGATCATTGATTTTGCACTTTCACTTGAAACCTGTAGTGAAATTCACCTTCTGCCGTATCACACGCTAGGTATGAATAAATATAACTTATTAGATATGCCGTATCACTGTTCAGACAAGCCATTAAATAATCCAGACTTGCTTGCTAACGCACAACGATACGCAGAAAACCATCCATTGAGTGCGCAAAAGCTCACCGTTACGATTAGAGGTTAACCGAAATGAATCTTAATTACTTAGCAAAACGTATTATTGATCATAAACATCAGCTTATTAATATCCTTACGCCGTCAGTGTGTACTGAACGTGCTCAAACTTATACCAAGGTATATCAAGAAAATGAACATAAACCTGTAGTTGTGCAGCGTGCTTTGGCATTACAAGAGCATCTGCGTACACGTACTATCTGGATAAAACATGATGAGTTAATCATTGGCAATCAGGCGAGCAAAGTGCGTGCGGCACCTATATTTCCGGAATATACGGTGCGTTGGCTTGAAGCTGAAATTGATGATTTAGCTGATCGTCCTGGTGCTGGATTTGCGGTGAGCGAAGAGGATAAAGAGAATATCCATAAACTGACGCCATACTGGCGAGGTAAAACAGTGCAGGATCGTTGTTACGGTTTATTTACAGATGAGCAACAAGAACTTCTGGCATCAACCATTATCAAAGCGGAGGGTAATATGACCTCCGGCGATGCACACTTAGCTGTTGATAATGAAAAAATATTGCGTATTGGCCTTAACGGCTTGATTGACGAAGTACGTGGACATCGCGCTAAAATCGATCTCGCTGATTTTGAAGATTTAAAACGTGAACAGTTCTTAAAATCAGTTGAGATTGTACTGTTAGCCGTGCAACAACATATTGTCCGTTACGCTGAGCTTGCAGAGAAAATGGCGACGCAAGAAACACGCGAAGAACGAAGCCAAGAGCTGCAAACCATCGCTACTAATTGCCGTTTAATCGTATTTAATAAACCAGAGTCTTTTTGGCAGGCTTTACAGCTATGTTATTTTGTACAGCTTGTCTTACAAATTGAATCAAATGGTCACTCGGTTTCATTTGGCCGAATGGATCAATACCTGCACCGTTTCTATAAGCAGGATGTGAAAACAGATAAAACGCTAAGCAGAGAGTTTGCACTGGAGTTATTACAAAGCTGCTGGTTGAAACTGTTAGAAGTCAATAAGATCCGTTCTGGTGCACATTCAAAAGCATCTGCAGGTAGCCCACTTTATCAAAATGTCACCATTGGCGGCCAAAACTTAGCTGCAGATGGAACAGCATCGGATGCCGTTAATTCGTTATCTTGGGCAATTCTTGAATCCTGCGGGCAATTACGCTCAACACAACCCAACTTAAGCGTACGTTATCACCAGGGGTTGAATCAGGAATTCTTAATGGCGTGTATAGATGTTATTAAATGTGGCTTTGGTATGCCGGCATTTAATAACGATCAGATTGTGATCCCTGAGTTTATTAAATTAGGCGTTGAAAAACACGATGCTTATAACTACTCCGCAATTGGCTGTATTGAAACGGCAGTGCCGGGTAAATGGGGATACCGTTGTACAGGTATGAGTTTTATTAACTTTGCGCGTATTTTATTAGCCTCATTAGATGAAGGTCGTGATGCGACATCGGGTAAGGTCTTCCTGGCGTCAGACAAGTCCCTGGCGAAAGGAAACTTTAAACATTTTGATGAAATCATGACAGCATGGTCTGAGCAGATCCGTTATTTCACGCGTAAGTCCATTGAAATTGATTGTGTGGTTGATTCGGTACTCGAGCAACAAGTACAGGATATTTTCTGTTCGTCATTGGTGGATGATTGTTTAAGTCGTGGTAAAACAGCCAAAGAGGGAGGGGCAAAGTATGATTGGGTGTCAGGCTTGCAAGTTGGTATTGCTAACTTGGGCAACAGTCTGTCTGCGATTAAGCATCTGGTTTTTGATCAACCGCAGATTACCCAACCGGAATTGGCGCAGGCATTAGCGAGCAATTACGCAACATCGGAAGGTGAACTGCTTCGTCAACGTTTATTAAATTTTGCGCCAAAATACGGCAATGATGATGACTCTGTGGATCAACTTATCACACTTGCATATAACGCCTATATCGATGAGTTAGCAAAATTCCACAATACCCGTTTTGGACGCGGCCCTATTGGTGGTGAATACTATGCGGGTACGTCAAGTATCTCTGCAAATGTACCTTTTGGCGCAGCAACGATGGCCACACCAGATGGACGTAAAGCAGGGACACCATTAGCTGAAGGGGCAAGTCCATCATCCGGTTCCGATACATTGGGCCCAACAGCTGTTTATAACTCTGTTGCAAAAATGCCGGTTAATAAAATATTAGGTGGTGTACTGCTTAATCAGAAATTAACACCAGCAGCGGTTGAAAGTGAAGGGGATATGGTCAAGTTATCTATGTTGATCCGGACTTTCTTTAATCACCATAAAGGCTGGCATGTTCAATATAATATTGTCTCTCGCGATACCCTGTTAGCGGCGAAAGCGAATCCGGAATCGTATCGTGATTTAGTGGTCAGGGTAGCAGGCTATTCTGCTTTCTTTACAGCTTTATCGCCCGATGCACAAGACGATATTATTGCCCGCACCGAGCATAACTTGTAAGATGTCCGGCTTTCACTGGCGTTTCATCTGAAACCAAGCTGAAAGCCTATTTATCATCACAGGATTGTTTATGAACCCGAGACACAGTGAAATAATACATTTAGTTAATCAGCAAAAGCGCATTATGGTATCGGATCTTTCAGCCCATACGGGCGTTTCTGAGGTGACTATTCGCCAGGATTTGAACCAACTTGAAAAAGAAGGCTACTTAAAACGCGTACATGGTGCCGCTGTGTCATTACAAAGTGATGATCTAAGTGAGCGCATGGAAGTGCGTTTCGATGTTAAACAGAAATTGGCTGAACGGGCGGCACAGCTGGTTAAGCTGGGCGAAACCGTGATGATTGAAGGTGGTAGTGCGAATGCTTTATTAGCACAAGTATTAGCTGAACGCGGAGATGTAACGATTATCACGCCAAGCGCTTATATTGCGCATCTTATCCGTCATACGAAAGCCAATATTATTCTACTGGGTGGTGTTTATCAGCATCAGGGAGAAAGTTTAGTCGGTTCACTGACCACTTTATGTATTGAGCATATCCATTTCAGTAGTGCGTTTTTAGGCATTGATGGTTACCATCGAGATACGGGGTTTACCAGCCGAGATATGATGCGCGCTGATGTAGCCAAGGCTATTTTAGCTAAAAATAAACGCAATATTGTACTTACAGATGCAAGTAAATTCGGGCAAATTTTTCCAACTAGCTTAGGGGTGAGTAAGGAAATTTCAGTGCTTGTTACTAACAAAGATGCCCCTCAGCAAGATATTGATGCTTTACGTGCGCAAGGTGTAGAAATAATTTTAGAATAAGATCATGCAATGCTTTGTTGCAATAGGAAATTGGACTCATATTGTGTTGTGTTACAAACAAAAGCTATGCATTAACTAAAATCCATATTTCTGCCAGATAAGATCAATTTCACCAGACTCTTTAAGACGCTGTAGTTCATTATTAAATAATACATTTAGTTTTAAATTTTCCGGAATCTGTTTTGACCATAAAATATGAATAGTTCCCTGTGCAATAACCAGTGGCAGCGTTGTTATCTGATTTTTATATGCAGGGAATTGCTCGTTTATTAAGGCCTGTCCAACTAATTTATCTGCAACAACATAATCCACACGTTGTGCAATTAATCTTTCAAAGCAATGCCTTAAACTATTTGATTTTACTTTTGATATAAAATTATTATTTGTAAACTCATCACTGTAATAGTAACCATTGATAATGCAGACGCGCTGATTGTTTAAAGCATCCAGGTCAGGCACAGATTTCTTATTGTCTATATGGCCAAATAAAACAACAAAACTGCTGAGTATGGGATCAGAGTTCCAAAAGTACAAAGAGCGTTCCTTGTTGGTATAAGCGCCTAAGACTGCATGATATTTACCTTTTCTGGTATGTTCGAGAGCACGTTTCCAAGGGGTAAAAGATATATTTAGTTGGTAGCCTAATTTATTAAGTACCTGCCTGCTTATTTCCGAAATAGGGCCCTGGTTTTGCATATTTTCGCCATAATAGGGCGGCCATTGGTCAGTTGCCATCTTAATCGTTGGATTCTCAGCGGCAAAGCTGTACGCACTGAATAATATTAAAAACAAGACATAATTAATCTTCATTAATATTCCTTTAAATTCTTGATTTAATATTAGCAGTATAGAACGTCGCGAGGCTTATATATAAAAACAGCATAAATATGTCGAGTTGGTTGTTTTTTATTATGTAAAAATCAAATATAAAGCTGCTGTTTAGTTGCTTTAGTTTTGCTCTCCGTCCGGCAATACCTTTCCGCTTTTTATGCATGTTATTGAGTCTTAATTAATTATTCTTCTATACTTTTAGGCAATTATAATCAATGAGGGACGCAGATATGCGTTTAATCGTTATTCTTATTGTATTGGTTGTTACTGTTTTCGTAATTAGTGTATACAACGACAAAAGTAAAGCTTCAGCAGTTAATAAACCGACAGTCACCATCGCAGTTTCAAAAACGCCACTCTCGGCACCATTTTATATTGCTGAGTCACAAGGTTTTTTCGATCAAAGTTGTGTAAATGTTGTTATTAATGATGTAATTGGCGGAAAAAATAGCTTTGAGCAAGTCGTTATGGGCAATGCCGATTTTGGCACAAGTTCCGGTTCCGTGATTGTATTCCAAGGCATGTTTCGTGATGATTTTGTGAGCTTAGCAAGCTTTGCCCAGTCTGATAATGATGTAAAGCTTATCAGCCATGTAAAAGCTAATATTATCGATAGCATAGATATTGCAGGTAAACGTATCGGAGTGACTAAAGGTGCCTCCGGTGAATATTTATTAAGTACCTATCTGGCGCTCTCCGGGTTAACAATAGCAGATGTAAAAGTACATTCATTTTCGGCTGACAAACTGCCGCAAGCTCTTTTTGACCATAAAGTTGATGTGATTGTTCCTTGGGAGCCCTATGCATTTCAAACTATTCAAATGTTAAATAATGAAGCAAAAACACTGAATACAAAGAACTTAAATACCTTAATGTTCAACCTTATCTCGCGTCGTTTAGACTCTACAGAAAAACTCAAAAAAGCAACCTGTGTATTGCATGCTTTAAATGATGCGATTAACTATATTTCAACCAATCCTGATAACGCTCGAAAAATAATTATTACCCGCATTGGAGCCACCCAAAAATTTATCGACTGGGTTTGGCCCGATTACATTTTTAAATTAAGTTTAAACAGATCATTGTTGATGAATCTGCAATCACAGGCAAGTTGGATGCTTGAATCGGGTTTAGTGGATACCGTCAAATTACCAGATTACAGGTTGTTATTAGATACGAGAGCTTTAAAAAAAGTAAATCCTATGGCGGTGAGATTATGATTGACTATTTACCCTTATTGGCCGGCAGAATAGGAATAGAAATATGGGGTTAACTCAACGTTTATATCTGTTTACTGTTGCTGGCTTTGGACTAATGATTATTGTCTTTTCTATCCTGTTTTGGTCCTGGAAGTCATTAAATATTGCCATGGAAAAAGTTGATTATACGCAACGTGTAGGAGAGGTTGTTGACCAATTACAGCTGCATATATTCACAAGGCAAGGAGCTTTATCGCATCAAAAATCTGACACATGGTTAACCGAGCAGAAACGCTTTACTGAGGTTATCTCTTCAGCTCCAGCTCTAACAGCGCAACAGCAGACACTTCAGAATAGTATTATGAGTCAAAACGGCAGTTTAATTATTTTGTTTAAACAGATACAACAATTATCAGATCAATACACTCACAATAAAATCGAAGCTCACTTAAATGTACGTTTACTGACTCAAATTGAATTAATTCGGGAAGATTGTTTACAGCTAGCCTCAAGCGCAGAATCTTCACTACGGTATATCATGCGCAAGTTATTTTATATGCTCGCCCTAGTTCTCGTTCTCACCTTTTGCGGGCTGACTTGGGGGGTAATTGATGTAAGTCGAGTATTTAAATCCTCAATTAAAGATATTCAATATGGTATCAGCGATATATTGGATGGTAATTATAAAAAAATTAAGCTTTCTAAAAAAAGCTCTGAGTTTAGTGAATTTGTTGAAAAATTTAATGCTATGAGCAAACAGTTAGCAGAAACCACAGTTTCCAGAGATTCTTTACAGGCACTGGTTGAAGGGCGGACAGAGGCATTGCGGATCATTTCCAATACTGATCCGTTAACCAATATTGCCAATCGTCGTGCTTTATATGAAAGAGGAGAAATAGAATTTTCCCGCACCAAACGTCATCCGTTTAAACTTGCATTATTAATGATCGATTGTGATTTTTTTAAAAAAGTAAATGACAGTTATGGTCACTTAGTTGGTGATCAGGTATTGCAGCAGCTTTGTCGTACTTTTGAAAAAGAGATCCGTGATGTGGATTTTTTAGCGCGATACGGTGGTGAAGAGTTTGTTATTTTATTACCTCACTGTGAAGAGGGAGGTGCTATCGAAACTGCTAAACGGTTACAACTTGCATTAAAAAACGCACCCTTATTAATCAATAAAATAAGCTTAAATGTGACAATAAGTATCGGTATTGCTATCAACGAAGATAAGTATGCAACATTTGAGGCATTACTCAATGATGCCGATAATGCCTTGTTTGTTGCCAAAAATAATGGGCGTAACAGATTTGAAATAGCAGACAGCCGTTTAAATAATCAAACAAACTGAAAACAGATTAATTTATGGTAAGCTCTACAAAAATTCCTTTAAAGTGACACTGTTACTGCCTATTATTTCTTGGATACCACCATGCCTGCCAGCCTATGTTTAATTATTGCCACTTTTTTGTGGGGTAGTTCCTTTATCGCATTAAAATATGCAGTTGATTTTTATGATCCTGCCCTGGTCATTTTTTTGCGAATGCTCACTACCTTAATATCCTGTGCTTTTTTATGGCGCTGGGTCAAACGTTTTCAATATCAAAGTGGAGACTGGAAATATTTACTGAGTATGTCGTTAGCTGAGCCTTGTTTGTATTTTTTATTTGAAGGTTATGCATTACAAAACACTTCGGCTTCTCAGGCGGGCGTTTTAGTATCCTGTTTACCGATTATCATTGCAGTGTTGGCATTTTACATACTTAAAGAACAACTCTCTAAGGCGATTCTTGTTGGTTTTAGTTTATGTATTGCTGGCAGTATTTTATTAACCTTATTTTCTCCAAGTTCAGCACATGCACCAAACCCTGTGCTAGGTAATTTTTTAGAGTTTTTAGCTATGGTTTGTGCTGCTTATTACTCTGTGAGCTTAAAATACCTTTCAGCACGTTACGGACCGTTATCACTGATTGCTTTACAAGGCATAAGCGGCACACTGTTTTTCTTGCCATTTTTATTTTTTGTAGAGATGCCTGAAGTTCACAACAGTAATGCTATTGTGAATATTCTTTACTTAGGCACATTTGTTACCTTGGGCGGGTATGGTTTATATAATTATGCATTAAGTCAGGTATCGGTTTTAACGGCAGCTGCGTATTCAAATTTAATTCCTATTTTTTCGCTGCTGTTATCCGCGATTATTTTAGGCGAAGAGCTTAATGCTGATCAATGGATAAGTATTGCGCTTGTTTTTGCCGGTATTATGGTGAGCCAAAGACATAAATCAACGCAACTTGGTAACGAACCAGTAGATAAAAATACAGGGCAAAGTGCTTAGGAACCCTGTCCTGTTTATAACTTATTAGATGACCAACTTTATTAGGCAGAAATGGAACTTAACTTATTATTAGCTATGATACTGATTTTTATCGGTTCATTTGTTCAGAGCGCGACAGGTTTTGGTTTGGCGGTGGTTGCAGCTCCCATACTCATCTATATATCTCCTGAATATATCCCTGGTCCGCTTGTATTTGTCGGTTTGTTTTTAGCATTAATTAACGCTTATGGATATCGGGCAACAATCTCCTTACAAGGCCTTTGGGGGGCGATTATTGGCCGTATTCCCGGCTCAGTTGCTGGTGCCGTAATGCTTTACTATATCGATGCGGATCAATTGTCATTATTGTTAGGTATCGTAGTGCTTATGGCTGTTGTTATTAGCCTGCTCCCTTTTAAATTACAACCCACTCCTGGACGTTTGCTCATTGCAGGTTTTTTGTCTGGATTTTTTGGTACCAGTTCAGGCATTGGTGGACCACCGATGGCATTATTACTACAACATCAACAAGCCAATTTAATTCGAGTCAATTTATCTGCTTTTTTTGTTGCAAGTTGTCTTATTTCTTTAACTATGCAGGTTCCCATTGGCTATATGAGTTGGCATCATGTCTACCTTGCTTTACCTTTATTGCCTGCGGGTTATCTGGGCTATTTTATTGCAATGCGTTTTGTCGACCGTTTATCTCAAAAGTGGATTCGCTACACGTCACTGTTCCTATGTATGCTTTCTGGTTGTGCCGCATTGTTTTCTGGCTTAGTGGCAATAGTAGGGCATTAATATTGCTATTTTATATTACAAGCTTATGCCCCATACACTGGCTAAATTGATTTGTGCTTTAGCCAGCGATCTTTATTAGTGCATTTATAATAAGGAATTTATTCTTATCAGCTCGGTGGAGTATGATCTGTCTCGGGCAACTCTTTAGTTTGGAAGACAGCCACATTTGCATCCTTTTCCTCAACCAGTTGTTTCAGTTGATCGGTTAAATGTTTAATGTGAAGACTAAAATCGATATCTGTCATCAGCTTTTTCGCTTTGTCGAAATCCCCAAGCTCTCTGGCAATTTCAATTTTCATAACCAGTTCATTTTCCCATTCATCACTAAGCAAGGCATCTAATTCGCGCATATTCTTCTGCTCAGCTTCAGAATACGTGCTAGGTGATTTGCTACCACGACGAGCATGGTTGCTTTTTTGCCAGGCCATTGTGCGTAGTAAAAGTGTGCGTTCCCTATCCTCAGGCAAAGGTTGCTCCAATAAAGCCAGATACTCTTCCGCAGTCAGATGTTTATAACCTGTTATCAGCTCAACTTCAGGCTTTTCAACGGGAGCCAAATCGGTAAGCCAAACCACTTCAGCACAATGATCACATTTTGCCAAGATAGCCTGCTCTGGCATCATAAGCGACTGAACGTGACCATCGCTCCACAATTCGCTGCCGGTATGACTCCCCTCAATTAAAGGGCGAATTTCGATAGCGTGTCCACAATGAGCACACTTACGGTAAATTGGAATTCCATATTTCATATTATTAATAACCTCTATGATTTAATTCTGTCTGTTGTTGTTTGTTTGCCTCAACAACCTTTGATTCAATTCGTTCCATGGCAACAACAATTATTTTTTGTTGATGGATGCTAATAAACGACTGCACGAAATAACCAAATATTAGTAAAAGGGTGATTAGCGCCAAAGCAAAACTAAGTTTGCTTTCGAATGTATTGCTATTCTTTATACTTGCTCTATCACTGCTATTGTTTGATTGACTCAAAGTCCGTTCCTCATCTGTTATCGCTGCTCACTATTGGCGACTTTTTCTTAGTAAACGTCTTTCAAAAAGCGCTTGTTTTGTTTCATGCCTGTTAAATATTGCAGGGCATCGTCGCCCGACATATTTCCTTGCTGCTCAATAACCTGCAAAATTGTTTTTTCTACATCGACAGCCATGTTCGAGACATCACCACAGATATAAATATACGCACCTTGCTCAAGCCAGTCATAAAACTTGCCAGCCTGCTCCAGTATGCGATGCTGAACATATATTTTTTCTTCCTGATCACGGGAGAAAGCCAAATCCATAGAGTCTAATACACCTTGCTCCAGGTAATTCAGCCACTCCTCTTTATACAGATAATCAAGTGGTTGATTTTGGTTGCCAAAGAAAAGCCAGTTCTTACCTTGCTGTGATTTCGCAGCACGTTCCTGCAAAAATGCACGGAAGGGCGCAATTCCGGTACCCGGTCCAATCATGATGATTGGTGCATCACTGTGCTTAGGAAGGCGGAAGTTTTCATTATCTTCTACGAAGACTTTGACCTCACCCTTCAGTGCTAGCCGTTTACATAAAAATCCAGTGGCACCGCCAAAATAATGGTGACCATCTGCATGATAATCAACTAGGGTTACCGTTAAATGAACTTCATCCTCAACTTCGGCCTGACTTGATGAGATTGAATATTTGCGTGGCGTCAATTTGCGTAGACACGGCAGGAACTGCTCCGCTGTAAGTGCACACGGATATCTGCGAACGACTTCAAAGGTCTGGTGACCAGCCGCGTAGTCATGAATAGAGTCGGCATCGTCAAGCAAATCGAGTAGCTCCTGCTGTTGACTAAGCTGTGCATATTTTTCAATGAAACCCGGGTGGCATTGGCTCAACTCAAAAGACTCAATCAGAGCTTGGCGAATTGTCGTTGTCTTTCCTTTTAGTTCAATTGTAACGTTAGCAGAGATCGCTAGACTTTCTAATAGCGAGTCGATTTCTTCAGCACAATTTTCAAAGTAAACGCTTAACAGATCGCCGGGTTTATATTGAATCCCCGAGCCTTGCAAAGAAAGCACTATATGGCGAAAATCTTTTTCGCAATTATCAGCTGTTAACCTGTCATTGCGTATTAGCTTGGCAGAAAATGGACGATTCTTATTATAATAAGCCTGTTCGCCATCATTGAATTCCATCGTATTAACAACATTCGCGCAGCTGGCCTCAAGTTGATATTGTAAAATTTTAACAACTGACATAATCCACGTTTCGGCTTGCTCGTCATAATCGACATCACAGTCAATACGCTCGATAAAGCTCTGCGCGCCAAGATCGGCAAGGCGTTGGTCAAATTCGACACCAGTTTTACAAAAGAAGCGGTAACTGCTATCACCCAAGGCTAATACCGCATACTTTAAGTTATTTAGTTTCGGTGCGTCTTCCGCAAATAGCTGCTTATGGAAGCGTACAACGTCTTCTGGTGGATCGCCTTCGCCATAAGTACTGGTAACGACAATAAGGTAGCTTTCCTGCTTCAGATCCTCGATCTGGTAATCAGCGATAGATTTTACCCGAACTGGTAGTCCATTCGCATCCATGCTTGCTTTCATTTGATAAGCCAGGCGCTTAGAGTTACCAGTTTGCGTACCAAATACAATGGTCAATACCTCGTTCGCTTGCGAATAGCTTTCTGAAGCACTGCTTTCACTAGTGATATCTTTAATAAAGATACTGCCCACTTTCTGTACGGTCGCTTGACGTAAGCGAACAGCCTCTGACAGGTACAAACCTACTGGGCAGAATAGCCGACACCAAAACTGAGGGACGAGAAAAGAGCCAAGCAGACTAAACGGCAATATATACCATTGAATACCCATGCCCTTTAGAGAAAACATCATGCTGAACGGTTCGTAAGAGCCTAAAGCGGGATGGCGGGACAAGAAAATCAACACCAGAGCAAGCCAGCTCAAGCCATAGATAACTCTTCTGGCGTTCTGGGCCATTCCTGGGCGAAGCGCAAGTTTGATGCCACTTATTTTTTGCAATAAGTCCTGGACAACACTGAAGGGACACAAATAACCGCAGTACAAATTGCGCCCCAGCAGAATAATACCGGCAAATACACCACCGATAATAATCCACCAAATGGGATGCTGAGTGAATTCTGGAACATAGCCCATCACAATTCCGGCTAACGTGCCCAGGCTGATAGAAGCA
>NZ_CEZLMY010000061.1:0-19885 GCF_983033635.1 Psychromonas sp.
ACTAATGAGCCTCACTAATGAGCCTCACTAATGAGCCTCACTAATGAGCCTCACTGATTATTACCGAACTAATCTTTCATACAAAACTGCGCAGACAACCAAACCGTTGAATCCAATTCACTTAATAAAATTTGTAAGGATCCAGAACCATTAAATTTGTGAGTTTTAACGAGAATTTACAATTAAAATTGAACCGTGTCTTTAGCATGACGTTTATTAACCTTGAGGGGCACGAAATTTACAAACAAGTTTTTAAGTAAACAAGATCTGTTTTTGGTGAATTAGCCTAGAAGAAAGTAAGTGAGTTTGTTCGAATATTTTTTCTCTTAATTTTCAAAATAATTTAAGTAACAGGGCACTTAAATTAATTTTAACTGATAACTGACAAGTAGCTAAGGGTACATTTATTTCAAACAGGAATTATTTTGTCGAAAAGTTAATACATGTTTCTATAAATGCGATCAAACAAACTGAATATGATTTCATCAACTGGCCAGGTAGGAATGCATTTAAATGACAGCTAGATTTTTTTATTTTTCTGCAATATAAGTTATCTCTGCAAAGGGCTGTCTTTTATCTTCGCTGCTTTTGTTGAGTTGGAAGCTGTTTTTATTTAAGCGATAAAAAACCGAGGTTTGCTCTGTTTTAAACAGTTCAATCACATAACTGCTGTCGTTTTCTTGCTGCAGCTGCCAATATAAGGTCTTTTGCTTAGACTGCGCTTGCAGTGCTTTATATTTTTCATGCGACAAAACAGCAGGGGATAAAGGCGAATTTAACTTTTGTTTGCTTAGCTGCCTGCCTTTAACTGAAGGCTCTCGTTTGGCCTTAGCTGCCAAACGACGTTTTTGTTGAGTTTGTTCAACAAGCATTTGTTTCTGCATCGCTGTTGTTAAGTCATTACTGGCCAGCATGTCTGTCTTTGTTTCTTGTTCGGCTGCTAATGATGGTTGTGGTTTAGCTGCCGCAATAACAGACTCTGCTTCTGTGCTCTGTTGTGCTGTTCTTGCTAAAGGTTCACTGGCTATTGCTGCTTTGGATTGTTGCTCAATAGTGCTGCTTTTCATGGCTTCTTTATTAGCGGAAACAGGTACTTCTACGGATGCAATCAGCGGCAGATCACTTTCTACAAAAGCAACATCAGACTCTCCAACAAGCGTTTCTTCTCTAAATGCTTGCTGTGCGGCTAAAGTTCGCGCCGTTTTATCACTGGAAGTGCGTAAATCCATTTTTGCTGCTGGTGGAGCTAACGACTCACTTTGCTTTGCTTTAGTAATATGATCCATCGATGCTAATGGGGCTTCATATACTGGGTTAATTGGGGCGCTTAGTTGATGGTTAACAATTGTCACTACTAACAATACAGAAGCAGCCGTAGCAGCCGGGTAGTACCAGGCCATTTTTTTAGGTTTGTTAGCAGGGTGACTCAACTTTTGTACATTATCGCTAGTTTGTCGGCTTGATATTTCATCTATATGCTGTGTAGGTTTAGCCGCTACCGCTTTATGTGCAGCGGCGAGAATACGCTGGTCTAACTGCTCACTAGGCTGCTCAGTTGCATCATCACCATTCTGATCAGACAAATCATCATAAAGTGATTGTATAAAGGCTTGGTCTTCTGCCAGTGCTTTATCATCTTGCTTGTTAGTTACCATAAAAACTTAACCCCTTACGCATTTTCTGTAACGCATAACGCCAACAGCTTTTCACTTTTTCTTTGTTCTGAAAGGTTATCTTGGCAATCTCATCGATGCTAAACCCCGCTTCTTGTTTTAATAAAAAAACTTCTCGTTGCTCATAGGGCAAGGCCGCTATTTGCTGTTTTAACGCAGTGGCTAATGCTTGATTTGCTGTGGCATCTAGTTGCGACCTATGGTTCTTTTCCGTTATTTGCTGCGTTTTATTACTCTCTTGGTTATCTAAGCTAGATAGGTTATCTTCGATCTGTTGTTTTTCAAATAACACACTTTTCTTTTGTGCGTAATCAATCGCAATGCGCCGAGCAATGGTAAACAGATAAGTGGTGAATAATGCATTGGCCTGATAACTTGCCCTGTTATTAATAAGTTTAAACCAAGTTTCCTGGCACAGCTCTTCGGCCACGGCTGTGGTTAAATTTTGCCGTATAAAAAAGCGATAAACAGCCATTTTATGCTTGCCATAAAGCAAATCAAACGCTGCTGCATCTCCCTTTGCATAGGCAAGCATCAGTGTTTGATCGAGTTGTTGCCGGCTTATATTTTCCTGAGCCTTCACGTCCAATCCTTTACCCTTATATTGATAACTATTGCCTGTTTAGCATCATTTAAAACATGTTGGCAAACATTGCCTAGTTTAAATCTATTTACTGCTAACTCTATCACTGAATTTACTGTTCTAAACTCGGTTTTTCAGTAAGGTGTGGCGCTAAAGCATCAGCGAGTTTCACCATATTGATAAATTCCCCACGGTAGCCATGTTTATCCAAACCTTTGCTCTGTTGTGCCAGCTTAATGACCTTGTTGATATCCATAGTGGAAAGATGTTCACCTCCACGTAACAGTTGGCCAAAACCTGCAACAGCAGCAGAAAATTGAAAGGCCTCACTGGTGGCTTGCAAAGATGCTTTAATATCAGCCGTGTTAATCGGCATTTCAATCAATTTGCTGGTGTTTTGCTGTGGTAATTTATAACGTAATTTCAAAAAGGCCAGCTCGTTAAGCGCGATTGTGTTTTCACTTAGCTCAGCAGCTTGCTGTTTTTTGTTATGTGCAGACTGATAACGAAGCGGATCGACACTTTGATTAGCTGAACCCCGTAAACTGATTTCATAAATAGCGGTCACCGTATGACCCGCACCAATATCACCTGCATCAATTTTATCGTTGTTAAAATCTTCACGTTTTAAAGCGCGAGTTTCATAACCAATTAGGCGATATTCACTGACTATATCGGGATTAAATTCAATCTGAATTTTTACATCTTTGGCAATGGTGACCAGGGTGGACGACAGCTCTTCCACTAACACTTTGCGTGCTTCGTTAAGGTTATCAATGTAAAACGCATTACCGTTACCATTTTGTGCCAGCTCCTGCATCAAAGCATCATTATAATTGCCGCGACCAAAACCTAAAATACTCAGAGAAACACCAGATTTTCTTTGCTGCTCAACTCTGTTTTTTAAGGCTTGTTGATTAACCATGCCGACATTAAAGTCGCCATCGGTGGCTAAAATAACGCGGTTAATTCCGCCTTTAATATATGACTGTTTAGCAAGACGATAAGCCAGTTCAATACCTGCACCACCGTTAGTTGAGCCGCCAGCCGATAAACGTGTTAATGCATCGACAATCGCGGCATTATTGTCCCCCCTGGTTGGCTTAAGCACCGTGCCCGCAGCGCCGGCGTAAACTACAATAGCAACGCTGTCGTTCTCAGTAAGTTGTTTGCTTAACATTTTCAGCGCATTTTTTAATAAACCCAGCTTATCGGCACTGTTCATCGAGCCTGACACATCCACCAGAAACACTAAATTTGCAGCGGGTCTTGTTGAATCCTCTATTTTGTTACCCTGAATCCCGATATGTATTAAGTGTTTTTGTGCATTAAAGGGGCTAGGGCCGACTTCGCTGTAAACTGAAAATGGCCCAGTTTCCGGTTGCGCATAATTATAGGAAAAATAGTTGATCATCTCTTCCACTCGTACCGCATCAAAAGGGGGCAAGGTACCTTGATTAAGAATACGACGTACATTGGCATAGGACGCCGTATCCACATCAATAGAAAAGGTAGATACAGGTTGATCGAGCACCAAATTAAATGGATTGTCTGTATTGTGCGAGTAGTTTTCACGATTGCTCTGCGGCATGGTTGGTGCCTGTATATTATGGGAAAAATTATGGCGAAAAGAAGGTTGCTGAATGGCCATTTTAGCCACGGCACTTTCCATATAGGCAGTTTTACTTTTTGCTGCTTTTTTCTGAGCTTGTATTTTTTCTTCTAACTTAACCACCTGCTGCCGTGCTTTCTCGGCATGCTGAATAACCTGATCATCACTTTTTATTAAACGTAAGCTTTGATCTGCTAGTTCTTCACTTTCTAGCGCATCAACTTCTGTTACGTCTGCAGCTTCTGCACCTGTCTCCTTATCTTTGTTTAGCAGTTGTTCTTTCTGCTGACCGGTATTCGTATTGGCAGGGCTGTCCACTTGCGGATTCGGCTCGCAGGCGGCAAGTAACAATACACTGGAAAGCGCTACGATTTGTGCTGATTTTTGCATCGAATATTTCATTGTTCTTCTCCGTTATGAGTTATTGCTGTTGTTTGTAGTGATACAGTTACTAGCTATAAACGGACGAAGTTTAAAAAGGGGTTAATTATTTTTAAATTTTTTCGTTCCCATGCAGAGCATAGATCTATTGAAAAATGAGAAAAATAGGCGAGCCAATGCCAGCAAGCATTATGACCGTTACGACTAGATGAAAGAAAGTATCAAGCGATTGAGTTGTGGGACAACAGTAAGCAGTTACAATGAATGAATAACGAGGCAGGCCCTCTATCTCGATCCGTCTCAGGATTCCGGTTTAATATCCACAAAATATTCCATACTTACCGTAGGGGGTTGATCAAAATCAATCGTTTTGATTAACGGAGCATTTCTACCGTTATTCGGCTCAATACCACCTTTTGACCACTTCAGCGACAGTTATACTGACTGTTTTAAAACAGATAGCCGGACCGGCTCTGTTGTTCTTTTCGGATAAACAAGTGGTAAATATATGATTAGTGAAAAATGGCTGAGTTTGTTGAGTTATCTCCAGCGGCAGACACATGTGTTTGCGCCGAAAAAGGAACTGCTTGAGCAGCTCAACAGCAAATTCACATTCTTAAAAAGTCAGTTCAGCAATGTTAATCATGGTAACGACCCTCGCTATCTTGACTGGATTGAGCATGAGACATTTAGCGCCGTACTCAGCGATGTGATGCGCGAACAAACTTTCACAAAAAACGAGTTGTGTAACGCCTTTGATCTGCTGAACTCGGCACAGCTTTGTCAGCTGGCACTGAGTGTTATTAACAATCATCAACAGTTATTGGCAACAGATGAGTTTGAGATAAAACGGGGCATTGCACTGCAACAGCTAGGTGAGAACCAGCAAGCGGAGCAGGCGTTCAGCGGAGCAATCAGTTTCAACCCGGACAATCATATGGGTCTGTTTTATCTGGGTTACAGTCAGATCTGCTGTGGTGATATGGAAAAAGCGGCCGTGTATTTTAAGGCCTGTATCGACAAGGCGCCTGGCTTTGCCGGCGGCTATCAGAACCTCGCTGGTTGTTACTATCAAGAACAAGAGTTTGAACAGGCGGCAGAGTGTTGCGAACAAGCTTATGCTATCGATCCGACAATCCCTGCCAGTTATATGACAGCTGTCAGCAGTTATCTTGCTCTTTGCAAGTTAGAAGATGCCGACCGCTGGTTACAACGCGCTGCATCACAGCAGATCGAGACTGTAGAGCTACTCCGCTTGGCAGGGATCTGGGCACATCAAAGTGGTAAACAGCAACAGGCGATTGTGGAATTAAGCCGTTACCTCGAGGTTAAAAGGGAAGATTTTGATGTACTGGCGATCCGAGCTCAGGCGTTAGCAGCGGACAAGCAGTGGAAACCACTGATTACCGATCTTAAGCGTCTGCTGGAGCTGGATCCGTTTGACCGCTGTAACCTTGAGCAGATGTTCCTCGCCAGCTACCACACGGAGCAATGGGATCAGGCTGAACAGGTGATGGCAGAGCTGAGCAAACTATCAGATCACTACAAGCACACCTACCGTAATCAGATCGACGAAATCCGCAAGCAGCAGGCAATTTTTGTCTCGGTAACGGCATAACAATACAGAATTTCTAAGTATATAAAGAGGTAAGTAATGGTAGATAAAAAGCATAGCGAAGAGGCTGCCGCCAGCCTTTCGCGACGTAATTTCCTCAAAATGGGGGGCATAGCAGCTGCAACGGCGACTGTCGGCGCTGCAGCTGGTGCGGGCTTTGTCGCCGGACGCGATCCGGATGCCAACGTCGGCTGGGGTAGAACCGAAGCTGGCAAGGACATGTACTTCAACCGTGAACCGTTCCGTGTCGATAAAGCGCCATGCCTGAATATTGCAGGTCCGATCGAGCGGCCTGAATGGGGTGATTTCCTGTTCAATCGTGTGATGAGTATGGGCGGTTCTATGCATAAAGATGGGTGGAAACCAAATAAGGACTGGCAGCAGATCCCCGATCCGCGGGTGCGAGAGTATTACTCCCGCTATCCGGAGCGCTGGCCTGAGATGCTGTTGTCGTTCAGGGAAAAAGTGAAGCACGATGCGAACCTTGAGAAGCATCGTGACCGCTTTGCATTGGCTTGGGCGTATTCTGGTGCATTTGGTACAGGTCTGCATTCAAACTTTCCACCAGTACCAACAGCGCATCCTGATGAAGATGATTTCAAGTGGGTGAAGCGCGAGCCGATGGAATTCCAGTCGCCGGCGCATGCGTCGAAGCTGGTCAAACAGATGGCGAATAAGTTTGGCATGAGCCTTGTTGGCGTCACTAAACTGGACCCAAGCTTTGTGTTTAAAAATATGATGCGCGGCATGCCGGACTGGGGTGAGGAGATCCCCAAACACTGGAAGAACGTGATCATTTTCGGGGTGCCGATGAACTGGGACCCTATGTATGCGGCAATCGGCTACTCTACCTCCTTTGATGCCTACTACCGCGTCAAGCAGGCCAGCGGCCTGATGGCGGCCTGGCTTGGTGAGCTGGGCTATGCCGCTCGCCCTCAATTTCCGGGAGCGGACTATGAAGCCATGATGGTGCCGCTGGCCATTCAGGCCGGCTTGGGGGAGGCGACCCGTAATGGTATTTTGATGACGCCGGAAGTCGGGCCGAATATCCGTCTTGCCGCGGTGTTCACCAACCTGGATCTGGAGGCGGATAAACCTGTTGATCTACACATGGGACATTTCTGTGAATCTTGCAAAATCTGTGCAGATTCCTGCCCAAGCGGATCTATCAGTAAAGCAGACAAACCCGATACCGTAGTACGCGGTTATAAAAAATATGGATTTAATCAGGACAGCTGCTGGCGGTTCTGGCAGCAGGGGCCGTCAGAGACAGGGCTCGGTTGTCGCGTGTGCATCGCGGTTTGCCCTTATACCCGTAAGAACAACTGGATCCATGCACTGGTAAAAGAATCCGATCCGCGTGATCCGACCGGGTTAACCCGTAACGCACTGCTGGCAATGCAGCACAATTTCTTCTACTACCCTGACGCTGAAAACTATCATGCGGAATGGAGTGGAGGAAACTTTGCCAGTTATCATCAGCCGCCAGAGTGGCTGCGCAGTGAAAACTATCTGAAGGTTGAAAAAACCTGGGAATATGACGGCAACTGGGAGGGTATCTAATGTTTCCACAATCAACTGTACTAGATCCGCTGTTTTGGATGTTATTAGGCGCGATTCAGGTGCTGCTCTTTGCTGGCGTAAACCAGTGGGCTAAAGAGCATCAACTGGGTATGAACTGGTGGAAGTGGGCGCTTGCCGGGGGCTGGTGGTTTAGCTTTGTCTTGACCATTGCCGGGGCATTCACCTTATTAGGCGAAAACGAAGGTAATGCTGGTTGGTATTTCCTTGGTTTTGCCGGCACCCTGCTAGTGATCGCTGGCGCGGGATTGCTGAAAGTGCTGCTGGTGCTAAGAGACAAGTCACAGCAACTGGCCTAGTCGCATCAGGAAAGTTAACAACATAGATAGGGTCTTGAGGAACGGGAGTTTCTCAAGGCCTTTTGAGGTACTATGAAAAAGAAACAACGCAAACAATCGAAACAGCGCTTTGAAAAGTTAGCCAGTGTGGGATCCATTCTGCTGCTGATCCTAGCCTGGTATCTGGGTGGGCTGCGAATTGCTGACAGTCAAAATGGCTTACTTAACGATCTGCTGGCTGATGGAAACAGTTTACAAGCTATCAGCGCCGGCTTATATCAGGGCCATAGCAAGTCAGATACGCAGGCGTCAGAATGGATTGGCATCGGCAGCGGCATAGGTTATGGCGGTCCGATGGAGGTGGCATTGACAGTTTCACATCAGGGAGAGATCAAACGAGTTGCAGTATTATCCTCAAAAGACACCTCGTCCTATCTGGAAAAAGTGGTGCAGGGAAAGTTACTCGATAAACTGCTTGGACAGAATATTAAAACCAGCATCTACGTTGATGCTATTAGCGGTGCCACCCTGTCCTCAAACGCGCTGTTGCAGGCGACTAACGCAGCCGCAGATCCGGTGCGCAAGCAGTTGTTTGGCTTTACCTTAACTGAGCCAGCCAGTGTCATATTGAACTTCCGCTGGCTGGATATTGTTGCGCTATTGATGTTCGCCCTTGCGGTATGGGTAAGCAAAACCCGCCACCCGAAAAAGAGCGCATTTAACTGGGCGTTATTACTGACCTCCATGGGCTTGTTTGGATTCTATTCCGCTAGCCTATTTTCTTCATCGACCATGGGTATCTTTGCCTCAGGGGCATGGATTTCCGGGCTGGGTAACTATACCCCTCTGATCTTATTGCTACTCAGTGCGGGTTATATTATCGCGTATAATAAAAATATCTATTGCCAGAGTCTCTGCCCATTTGGTGCAGCTCAGGAGTGTCTAGCCAAGATAGGCAACGCCAAAGCGACCACCTTCAAACACGATTTTTTTATCTGGTTCCCAAGAGTTATCTTACTTGCCGCTTTGTGCTTTGGCGGGTATTTTCGCAACCCGGCATCCTTCTCTTATGAACCCTTCGGCATTATGTTTGGCATGGTCGGCAGTCTGTACCTATTTGTGCTGACAGTTCTGGTCGTGATCACCTCCCTGCTAATACGACGTCCATGGTGCCGCTCGCTGTGTCCAATCAATGCGATGACAGATTTTTTAAAATTCAATAAGAACTGGGCAAAACAGATTTCAAAACAACGTCAAAAATCGCGATCTGAGCGGGCACCGGAAGGTACGATTATTGCCACGCAAGCTAGCGCCACAAACCGGAGTGAAGCGTTATGAGAAAGAGGATAATGGCGTTGTTTTACATGCTTGTATCAGTACTGATTTTTCTTCAGCTTGGCACACGGTTAAAGCAGATGCATTATGTTCAGGCGAGTGCTAAACCATTGTACCTAGTTTCCCAGACGAGTGCTTCGGCTGCAACTACGCAGCAGGAGGAGCAAGCAATCGATTATTCAAAGTGGAGCCATCAATATGATGACCAGCAGCAATAAACAGCATACTAATGGCACGATCATATTTATTGTAATGTGGCTCTTTAACTAGGTAGAAAATCAGGCTTACCGGTCTATTCACAGTCAGGTTAACCATTGAGTTTATCGTTATCCTGACTTTAAACTGAGCAGGTACAGTGCTAACATTTGATAAATAAAGCCATGATCTGCTTTATTTTTTGGAGTGATAATGAGTAAAGAAGATATTCGCGGAGTAGATTTTGACCGACTGAGTACGGACTTCCAGTTCACCATGTACACAATGGAACGTTTCTATGCAGGACATCATCCGAATGTTTTCACTAAGCCGCACCGGCTCCACTTTAATGCGATCATCTATATCAGCGAAGGGAAAGGTGAGCACCATATAGATCACAAGGTGTACCGCTTTAAACCCGGCACCATTATGTTTATCTCACGTCATCAAATTCATCATTTTGATTTTAATCCCGATGTAAAGGGCTATGTGATTCCGTTCGATGATAACATCCTGTATTTAGGTAATGATGATCCCTACAGAATAAAAATAAAACTGGCTTTCGAAGAGGTTAATTTTATTAGCAATCTGGATCAAGACTATGGCTTTTATTTTGAGCAGCTATGGCAAGAGTTTAATCATCAGCAAGATGGGATCAGCAGTGAAATTATCCGCAGTATCATGCGGACACTAATGCTAAAAACGCTGGTTCGTTATCATCAGTCGTTATCGCTGCATCAAAGCAGCTCGCCTGCTGCGCTTGAATTCTTGCAGTTAAAAGAGCTGATTGAAACCCATTACAAACGCACCCGCAAAGTGACGGATTATGCCCAAATGATGGGAAAAACAACAAAGAAGATCAACACCATTGTGAAGGAAAATACCGGACGAACGGCAAAAGAGCTGATCGATGATAGGGTTATGCTAGAAGCGAAGCGACTGTTAGCATATAGCGAGTATTCGATAGTGGACATAGCGTTAATATTGGGCTTTAACGAAGCAACCAATATGACCAAGTTCTTTCGCCGTCATACCGAGGTGACATCAAAAGAATTCCGTGATTTGTGCCAGTTTAATGTAAAAAGAAACTCAAATCCAGGTTGTTAAGCCCAAATATGTAATGTCTGTGACCCATTTTTCATTGGGTTTATCTGCATTAAAGCGCCTTTTTAATGGCTATGTCCCAGTTAAGTGTTAGTGTCTTTATTGTGAACAGCTAACATATTGTAAATAACCTGAGATTGGTTAAATTTACATGCTTCTGTAGTTGACTCAGGTAAGGCCTAAACTACTTGTAAGTTCAAGGCTATTCCAAGGAGATTGTAATGAAGACTCCAGAAGCAAGTACAATTATGTTCAATAGAATATAAATTAAGACAAGATCGAGTCCGATTCTTAACTGACACTTACATATTGTCACTGCAAGAAGTGCACACTCACATGAATGCGTGATCACAATACTTGAACATTAGGGCGTTGCCGCGAATGAGACATTCTTTTTAGGCGGCATGGATAAAAACAGGATCTTATCCATTCTAAAACCGCATATATTTTTCGATGATCAGAAAGGTCATCTAGTATCTGAAATTGGTGATATTCCTATGGTACTCAGGTCAAGACTAAGTGCTATCATAGCTCGCTTGTGCGCCAAAATTCATCAGACCAGTTGATTCACTTTTTAATTAAAAAATACATGTCCTCAAAATCTTTAAAGAAACAATTCATCAGAATAAAAACAGCATCAGCACAAACAGACCCAACCTACAAATATATTAAAAACCACGATATAACCAAAAAGTGCAAATAACTAAACATTATATTTATTTAAGATCTGATTATTTTTAGTAAGTTAACCGTTTAATACCTTTGTTGAGTCTGCCGCCATTAAGTTATGAAATTGATAATGTTATGCAAACATATTATAAAAGGATATTGAGCGCATGAAGTAGCCTGTGCCATTGTAAAACTTCGCCATGACATTCAATAATATAATCAGGAATGATTCGTGATCAGCAATGGTTTTACAGAACAATCAGGGACAGGTCTTTAGTTTTGAATTTTCAACAAAATAGATAAATGAGACGGGGCATAGACTTAAGATCGAATCCTGTTATCTTGTTCAGAACTCAATAAATGTTTGCCATCTTGTATTGATTTTTCAAATTTCATTGATGATTTAAAGTTGTGTTTATAGCTGTGCTTAATAAGGGCTAGTTTGATATTTTATGCAAAATAATAGACCAGCCCCTGGAGGGAGGTAGGACAGCTTTTTAGAGCAAAAGACAAGAGCTGATAATTGATGGTTTCGACGTTGGGGCTATAGAATGAGAAGGTCGACAGTAATAAGCATTTGATCTTAGCAAGATAAAGTCGCACAATCCTCGCCTGATCCGCAACGTGCTATAAGTGCAGAAAAATCAAGAAATTAAATCCCACGCGGCAATATTAGTACGTAACAAGAGTAGAAACCATGCATTCAAAAATACAACTTAGTAAAGAAGACATTAGAAAAAATAAGCCGACACGAGATGAATACTTAAATAAGCCAAAAACCCCCTTGGTACTGGTATTAGATAATGTCACTAATAGCTACAATATTGGTGCTTTTATTCGCTTGGCTGATGCTTTTGCTATCGAAAAAATCATTATCTGCGGCGAGCTGACTATTTCAGATAAGAAGTTGAAAAAAGCCTCTAGAAATGAAGCTAAATGGGTTTGTATTGAATATAGCGACAGCACCACTTCAAGCTTACAAACATTATTGGATAAGGGTTATGCTGTTTATAGTGTTGAGCTATGCCATGAGTCCGTTGATTATAGTGATGTTACTTACCCAACCCCGTGCGTATTAGTATTAGGCAATGAACGCAAAGGCGTGAGTGAAGCCGCATTGCAGTTAAGTCATCAACAAATACACATTCCTATGCTCGGCATGGGCAACTCGCTGAATGTTTCAACCGCTGGCGCTATTGTATTAGCAGAATGTGCTAATCAAATTCGATAACAGCCATAAGTCTAAAACGGCCTCAGTGAGGTGGTTTAATGTAAGTCATAGTTAAATGTATCAAACTAGTGATTAGTGTTAATGGTTAAAGCGAGCTACCTCTACGTTGAGAATATTATGAAGAGAACAACATCTATTCATAACATTCAGGTCTGAGTTAATGCATTTTTCCTGCGTAATACAAAATCATAAAGTGAATGCATTTGCTATAATATCTGCGCACAATAAGGGCTGGTCTTTAATCTTAAATATCTAGCCCTTAGTTCTTAGAGGCGGAAATGATTAACTGATAATTATTGAGGCCAGTTCTTCACTAGCTGGTAATTTTTCACCCACTCTTTTTCCTGTCACGCAATGATATGCTAAGCCACTCAACAGTTTATTGAAAACACCTTTCATTACAGGTCGCATGATGAACTGTCCCATCAACCAGCCTAAAGGGCCTGCTTTTACAATAAAATCAGAAGACATGTAGATTTCGCTAGTGTTTGCATCAATCTCTTTTACGCTCATTTCCGCATACATACTCTTTAGCGGTAGTGAAAATTCCGAAAGTACCATTTTAAAACCTTGCCCCTCTTGGAACTCAATAATCTCTTCCACTAGGCTTGAGCCATCATTAAAGGTACATAATCGTTTAGCTCCTAGCCCAGAGCTGATATCACTGATGATAGGAGAGGTTTTTATCGTTGTTGCAAACCTTTCAACACTGCTGAAGTCCTCTAATACTTGCCAAATTTTCGCTGCTGGGACATTTACCTTGATTGTTTTTTCTGTGTGATGTGCCATTTAAATATTCCTTTTTAAATTAATTAGTTGAAGCTGCTTTATGAGCAGCCAATATAGTTTTGATACATTTGCTTAACTAGCTTGTAATCCTTGAATGATGATCTCAATTGAACTACTTAGATCTTTTTCAAAATTTGGTTTTAACTCTTTAAATTCTTGCTGTTGATAGATTTTAATCAAGGCCTCATTTTGCGAAGCCGCTGCCCAATAATTGGTTGTTGCTGCATAACTAAGGTTAAGAAACTTAAAGGCTTTTTCACCCTGTAGCGCTGGGTAAATCCTGCTTACTTCAACAGCAATCGAATACAGTAAATTTTTCGCTGATCTTTTGAAAATGAGTAACTGTTCATAAGAGCTGTTTTTTTCAAGAGATGTAAAAAGCAGCGGGGTGAGATCGAGAAACTCTGGGTGAGCGAGCTGTGAAGCCACCCAGGTGTTTGCAAAATGCTGTACTCTTTCGTCTTGTTCTAATTTTTGCAATCGCTGATGACAGTCTTCAACCCACTTTTCAAATAGGTCTGCAAATACATTCAAAAAAATCTCTTTTTTGGAACTAAAGTATCGATACATGTTGGATTTAGTAAATCCTGCCTCAGCAGCAATGCCATTAAAACTTACATTGTCGTAGCCGTTGTTTTTAAAAAGAGTGAAAGCTGCATTAAAAATAGCTTCTTTCCGCTCATTCTTCTTTTCATCTGTTGTTGCTCGCTGCCAATTCATATCTCTCACATTAGTGTCTAGTGGTCTCTTATCTGAAGAATAAGAGACTACTGGTCACTTGCCAATGATTGAAAAGTATAAATGGCTCACAACAATCTGCATTTATTGTTGATATCGAGCCAATTTTATAGTGAATTGAAGCGAGCCCCCCATGAACGACTATTTGATTCCTGTTTTGAAAAAATCAGTAGGACAGATTTTTAATCAATCAATTCCTACGATACATAAGCCAGCAATAACAAACTTATTACTGGCTTTTTTGTTTGTATCGATTCGCAGCCGCAAATCTGTCGAATCTCCAGTGAAACAATAGGTGAAGCCGTTTTACAAATGCGTAAATCAAAACATGATTATGGTTATGTTGTTAACGATGACGGTTATCAAGGTGTGATCACGCAAGATACGCTTGAAAATGTAGAAAAAAGTGATTACAGCAATGTGATTGATCTGTCTTTGTTAAAGGATGTACCTTCAGTGCAAAACGTCGCATTACTGGAAACGGTGATCCCGGATATGCTGGATAATGATCTGCCGTTGCCGGTATTAAATGAAGATGGTGAAGTAGAAGGGAACTTATGCCGTTCAACGCTTGTTGACGTGTTGAGTGATCAATCCAATGTTGAAGAAGAAAAAGAAGATAGTTGCGCTTAGTTATCCTATTCAAAGTACTTGATATCATAGACCATGGACATATTATCCATGGTCTTATTCATTATTTTGTCGATTAATTTAGATATTAACTGGCAGTTGGTTTTTATTAACCTTTTTTATATCTCGTTCCCATGCTCTGCGTGGGAATGCATAGATTTAAAATTGAGTAGTAGATGCAAGTATGAATTCCCACGCGGAGCATGGGAACTAGTGAGCTTGCAAACAAGCTTGCATAGCAAGTAAGCTAAAACTGCTCCGGAGTAAGCTCAAATTTCTTAAGATATTTTTGATGAAGGAAAGATAAAATAGGGCGCTTCTCTCTCCCTAAACTGTTGAACCCTCTTGTCTACTCAACATTCAGTGGTTTACACCAGATATTCATACTTTCAATCTGACCACTGATTTGGGTGTTGTTAATTAACCGCCCCTGATATTGATAGTCATTTTTGGCAAATGTTCTGTTCATACCAACAGAAGCCGCACGGGCTATGGTAAAAGCCTGCCGAAAACCCAGTTGTTCCATGCTGGATTCCATTTTATTCAGTAGTGCCGCGGCCAGTTGCTGCCCTCTGAACTCAGGTAAAGTCGCAAAGTCCGTCATTTCCACAGCCATATTTTCCAAATCCTGCTCAGCAGAGGCTACGGCAATCAGTCGGCCTTGCTGTTTGATGCCAAAATAACTGACATTATCGGACATGGTTTCATACAAATAGCGAGCCTCATGAATTGGGAAGGGATAGCTTGGGAATACCTCTCGATATAAATGGGCCATCTCTTCGGCATACACTTTATCCAATGGGATAACCTGCCAATGAGCAGCAGGCGTTATCTTGGACAGATTATTGCGGGCCAGATCCAGTACTTTTTTATGCTCTGCTGCTCTGATATCTATTTGGCGCTCAGGATCAAGATAAGCACATAACAATAATGCATCTTCATCCACACCCTGTCCCATGGCTGGATAATATCCCGGCAAGCGCGCTTCCTCGGTAAAGCCGTGGTTGAAAAAGTGCTCCGACTCACATTGCCGAACCTTGGCAAATAATTTGCCATAACCCTGTGCTTTGGCTAATTGATACATGGCCGCTGGCAGACGAGCCGCTTCACCTTGCTTCATTGACATTAAATAAACCCGGCTGCTATTAGGACCATATTGAATACTGGCTCCTTCAAGAAGATCACAGGTATCAAACAAGCTGCGGTTAACTTCGCTCATAATTGTCCTCAGTAAGTTGTACAGTCATTATTTGTACTGGAAAAAGTCTGCATCCTATAACCCCATACTAAAACCTAGCCCGGTAAGTCCGATGGAGAACCCCACGTGTCTGGCTTTGATATTTCGCCCGCCCAGCTAGTAATTTTCATCCGTTTCATGGCGACGACAATGATAGTAACCAAACGCTGGCAGCCAATCAAATAGCAGGCAAAACAGCATAGTCAAAATAATGCATTATTACTCACCTAGCAGGAAAGACATGTCGGCGTTTTGTCCTTCAAAGTTAGTCGCGATGAGTTTGGTTTCACCATCGACCTCCTGCTTGCTGACGTATTCCGGCTGTACAGGCATTTTACCTAGACCACCAATACCATCAACAATAAAGGTCGGAATGGCAGGCCCTGATACCCAGCCTCGGATGCCATGGTAGATTTCCAGCATACGATCATAGCTGACCTGAAACTTGCTGTTACCAGGAGCGGGATCCATGGAATAAACATAGTAAGGACGAATACCATTGGAGATCAGTTCCATGACCAGATCACGCATCACTTCAACACTGTCGTTAACTCCCTTGATCAACACGCTTTGATTGCCAAGCATAATGCCGCTGGTGCGCAGCATTGCCATATGCTCCTTAAACAGCGGAGTAATTTCTTTGGGATGATTGACTTGGGTATTGAGCAGGGTGACACGGTTTTTTACCAATACCTGACACAGCTCAGGCGTAATACGTGTAGGCAACTGAGTGGGCAAGCGGCTGCCGATGCGCAATATTTTCAGATCTGGCAGAGCCTCACGGATCATGGACAGAATCAGATCTAGTTTATCATCAGTCAGCAACAATGGGTCACCTCCAGACAGCAACACATCCTGCACTTCAGGGTGTTCACGTAAGTATTCAACTGAGTTACGGATCCGATCCATAGAGATAACATTCAAGGGTTCTGACACCATGCGCTTGCGAGTGCAGTGGCGACAATAGGCGGCACAATTATTGTGTACCAGAAAGAGCACACGATTGGGGTAGCGGTGAACGATGGAGGTCCCCTCTGGCATCATAGCATCTTCACCTAGCTGATCCCCCATCTCTTGTGGTGCTACATCCATTTCATTTTGCTCAGGTACGTATTGAATGCGGATCGGACAAGCCTGATCGTCCTTATCCATCAACTGAGCAATATAAGGTGTAATACGAGTGGCTATGACCTTATAGACCTCATCATCGACTGGGTTAATATTGCTGAATACCTTGGCAAGCTGCTTATCCGTTTTAAAGGAGTGAGCCAATGTTTCACGCCAAGGGCGACTGGCGACATCAAAGTCCATCAATGACTGATAGTCAGCAAACTTATCCTCTTCTTTATTCTTGACCAGTTTAAGGGAGATATCAGGGGTGTACTGCTTAACTTTTATGGATGCGTGCGGCATGAAGTTTTTACCTATAGCTGAATCAAATATGATTATAGCTGTAATGATTAGTGTACTAACTATTGTTGCATTTATAATAAAAGGCTTCAATAGCGTCATTTCAAATTATTAACATTTGATATGGCAGCACTTAACAAGTAAGCCGTTATTTTCAACTAATCTAGAGGCTGAACCACCATAGCTAGATCGTCACAATATAATGCGATTCATATCAGGTGAAAGAAGTAAAAGAACATGCCTGCCAGCTCGGATAAGTGAAAATCAGAAAGGTTAAAATTTATGAAAAATATCAAAGCCACCACCCACGCTGTAAATAGTTAAGAAACAGACTTGATAACGCAGTTGATGGGTGAGACTGATGAGGATAGCGACTTCAGCAGGGGTAAGAATATCGGGTAGCCTTTTAACTTGTGGCTGCTTAACAATATTGAGCCACTGCCAAATTGGTTGAGGACATAGCGATAGACCTATTTTCAAGTAAGAATGCAAACCATTACGGTCGAGTTTAACCGTACTCCAAGAGTGAGACGCTATCAGATCAGCGAAGGTAAACGTATCTACGATGCAAGTCGTAATCTCTAACTAATAGGGCTACCCAATGAAATCTATTATAGCACTAATTACTTTGACCGTGTCTCAGGGCATAATTATTGGAAATCAATTTTTAAAATTAGCATTACTTAATAACCATGATTACATGGAGAAATTTAGATGAATATCCTCCTCTCAATTAAGATTTAGTCCAAATTATCTGAAAACTAGGGCCATCAGATTTTGGTGGATTGGTCGGTTTATCTATCTGAACTGTCATAGGAATTGGAAAATCAACTCCGATCAATGCAACCTCTCCCTGTTTTAAATTTGGCAAAAAGACGCTGCTGAACGATGTACTAACAATGATACATCTCAGCTTCTTAAAGTAATCAGCGATAATATTCACCAGTTATATAAACCTGGTGTTGCTTATTACAAAGTGGGTATTGGATTATAAACTTAAGCAGTGAGGAGCATCAGCAATGGGATTTATTCAACCCGCCACAAGGAAATGCTCCATTAATGAATGTACTCGATAAAATAAACCAACGTTACGGCAGTGATAGTGCATTCTTTGTAGCGCAAGGCATCGATGAAGAATGGTCAATGCGCCGTGAATTACTGAATCCGCAATATACTACTAACTGGAAATATATCCCGCATATTTCCTGCTAGAGTTTTTCTTCAAAATTTTTGATATTTAAACAATAAAACATGTATAACTTGTATCTTATTGACGGGTAGCGTGGTGAATAGCTAAAAACGAGTACGTATCAAAATACCCTAAATGCCAAGGTGGTTTACAAGGTATCTATTTTTAGATTAAAGCATCTGTAATGGTTTAATAAATTAATAAGGATATAAATGCAGCATAAACCTTTTTACCAAGTCCCATTAGATTGTTACTTATTTGGTGAAAACCATAAACCTGAAGACAAGGTAACTCAGTGGGTTATATTTGAATTGATTCGTTACTACGGATATTCCATTGATCAATTAGAAGTTGAAAAGACCGTTCAATATGGAACTTGTCGAGGATGGTTAGATATTTTAGTTCGTCATAATGACAAACCATTTATCGTTATCGAATGTAAAAGGCATACGGGATATATAAAAAATAAAGACCATATGAAACAAGCTATTAGCTATGCAAATGCAGATTCAATTCAATTCAAGCTGAGTTTTGTGTATTTACTAATGGTGATATCAAAAACAGCGGCAGGGTGGGTAAACTATCCAAACATTCCGCGTATTAATGAACAGCAAGAAACAGAATTCGAATTTAGCACCTTGCAACATGATTTAGATGATATTAAGCCAGTATTACATTGGTTGTATCAACCAATATCAGGTGCAGATGCATATAGGTTCATCAAAGCAATTCAGCCAATTTTTTGTGCGCACTCAATTATCACCAATGGCACAAATGAAACTCTTTTAACCATCATTGATCATGTTTGTCGTGCTTTAACTATCAAAACTAAATAAACGGTTATACATATGAAAAATTGAACGTAGCGTTTAAACAAACTCAGCTATATCTAGATGAGTTAGGAATTAAAAATTATTACAAAGATGGTTTAGAAAATAATTTACATGAGTTGCTTATGATACCGGACATGCAGTTCAATAGTTTGAAAGAAACGCTAATAGATTATGATTCGGAAATGGATCATACAGTGATTCATTTATTATCTGCATTGTATTCAGTAGCAAGAAATTTTGTTTCACATAAAAATAAAAAAGAGTTAAACCTAAGCAGTGTGTTTACCGATGAGTTATTTAACTTTATAAATTTAGGTTTACAACGAAACTTACAAAATTGATTGCCGCCGAAGTCAGATAATATTTCAGTGAATGATATAAGAGAAAGTTGCAAAGCAGATTGGGATGGTTATATAACGGAAGAACAAGTCAGCTTGCTGGGAGTTATTTCATATCCATTTTACAAAATGAAAAACAAATTAGCAGGGTACTTAAAATAATTTTAACTACTAACAGTCATGTGAGAATCGTTTATTATTCCAGATAAAATTATTTTGCAGTAAGTTAAATGCAGTTACCGTCTGCAATATTTATACGAATGAGAGTAAGCAAACCCAATAACTTATTTGTGTGCAAGTACGAAAGGTGTCTTAATCTGATTTTATTAAATAGAAACACGTCCAACTAACAGCTTCTGAAAAATACAATCGTAAAAATAATTCAGCCGTCAAATTAATAAGTTAGGCTGGTAAAAACAATAGGTTATCGTCCCCAGTTTTTATTAACGTATGTAATTACCCGA
>NZ_CEZLMY010000062.1:0-8796 GCF_983033635.1 Psychromonas sp.
AATGAAGTACACGGATGTACTTCATAAATAAGCTTAAATGGCAACGACCTGAGTAATTATGTTCCTAAAATCTTAAGCGGTAACGCTAATAACCGATCGCCTGAGTCTGCAAAATAGAAAATAATCGCAATTAGACCTGCTACGGTCAACATATACCAAACTGCTGAAACTAGTTGTCCATATTTATCGAGGGGCAATAGATGACTTTGATAACGAGTGCGCCACTCAAATACTATTTCCAGACTGCCAATCAATAATAAAAAACCTAATAATGCTAAGCCCAAGCTATAACTCACAAAAACGCCTAAAGCCGCGCCGCAAATACAGGCAATAAGACCCACCCTGCTATTCATTGAAAAACTAATGCTTTTTAAAATATGCCCGCCATCAAGCGGTAGAATTGGCAGAAGATTAAATAGATTTAATAAGGCATTAAAAACAGCAAGACCAGCAAAAAACAGGTTGCCCGTTAACCAATAAACTAACAGACAGGCAAATGATAAAATCAGCCCAAATGTTGGCCCCATTATAGAAATAACCACATCTTGCCAACGTGTATTGATTTTTTCGTCGGTGACAGCAAGTCCGCCTACAAAAGGGATCAGGTAGATCCCCTTAGTTTTCATTGCAAAATGTTTCATTGCGCGAATATGTCCATATTCATGAAAAACCAGGCAAGCTAATAATGATAATGCAAATTGAAAAGAGAAAAACCAGCTATAGGCAGCCAGGCTCGCACCCGCTAGCACTACTTTTATAATCTTGGCACTTTTCAACAGTTTAAATCCAAGCGAGAACAGACCTAACAGGCTGAACTTTTTTTCAACTTTTACGGTTTCCATCGGAACTTGCTGCTCAATATCTTTGCTGTTTCGTTGCCCTTGTGCAACTACGCGACCATCGACAACTAATTGATACTTAATTTCAAAAGGCTGCCAGTTTAAATCAATCTCTAAACGGCATTTAATAATATGCGCAGGCACTGCAATAGCATCAGCCTCTTCACCCGTTAACTGCTTAACTTGTTGGGAAAGCTCAAAATGGTGAGTCGATTTAGACGCCTGATTTTCTGTCGCTGTTAACTGCGAGACGATATGCCCTCCCCAATATAGCTGTTGCCAGCCAGCAAGAGAGGCCTCTAACCTTAATGTTTTTCCGAAATGTTCAAGTTGCAGTAGTTCCACGCTGATAGTTCCAATTAAATAAACACCATAGGATTATGCCTTCAATATACAACCAGGAGAAGCGTTAGCTGTCACTTTAATGGCGAATCATTCGCATTGTCGAGATGCGCAATTATTTCGTTATAATTTAATTTTCAAACCAAGCCGCTGCTCGCTCTTTTTCTATTGATGAAACAAGTTACGGCTTTATTAGTCGATTAGCTGTTTGCTTATTTAAAAGGCTGTGATGAAAGTTATTTTATTAATTGTTTTTTTCTGTATTGTGACAATTAAAAACTTTGCCTGTCCGGATTTGTCTTTTTTTGAATAGTGTATGGACTTCAAGCGCATCTAAACATATATAGATGCATGCTTTGAATTGGCAATTAACGTGAGGAAATACAAGTATGAACTATCAAACCGTATTTATTACTGGCGCCACAAAAGGCCTTGGTCGGGCACTGGTTATCGATCTGTGCAGCAAAGGCTATCGAGTTTTCGCCAGCGGACGTGATGAAACTCAACTGCAGCAACTTATGCAGCAAACAGGTTGCCTGGGGCAAAGCTGCGATCTCAGTCAAGCGGATGCAGTCGTGGAACTTTTTCATAAAGCGAAACAAGCGCTGGGGCATATCGATGTGCTTATCAATAATGCCGGAATGAACTCTCGCAAATGCGACCTAGCCGAGACTAATTTAGAGGAGTTTGAACAGCAATATGCAATCAACCTGCGCGCCCCTTATCTGCTTTGCCGGGAAGCGATGCAACAGATGTTGCCTAAAAAGCAAGGCTATATCATCAATATTGTCAGTACTGTAGCTAAGCGCAGTAATGCAACTATGAGTATTTATACTGCAATGAAGCAGGGTTTTGCAGGTTTAAATAACGTACTTATGAAAGAAGCACAGCCCCATGGCATCAAAGTGACGGCTGTTTATCCTGGTGGCATCAACACCTCCTTTCGTAAGCAGGAGCGTCCGCAATACATGCAGCCCGAAAGTGTGGCAACCATGATTAGTCAATTACTCAGCAATCCTGAAGATGTCGTGGTACACGAACTTACTTTCCGACCTGCCGTTGAGTTGGAATAGTGAATTGACAATTGATTGCCTGGCATCACTTCGCATAAACCTGCCGTAAAATGAGTTAATAGCCCTACTACGGCCACCAGCCGAAACTGGACAAAATCAGATAGCGTTTACAGTCACTATTTTCGGCGAATCTATTGCCTTTACTTATACCCATGTTATTTCAAGATGCAAAATCAGCAAGCCAAATTCACTTAGATGCTAGGCATAAAATTGAAGTATAGTTGTTCTACATTGAGATTTTATAACGACGCAGATGAGTGCGATTTGGCTTGCCCTGCGGGGGCTCAGCTCGAAAACAAGTATTGCGTTACAGCATTCGATAAGGGAGTAACCATTACCTTCATGCTGTGCCTTATCCTAGTCTCCGAGCTGAGTCCTGATAAAGCACCTTGAGGTATCATGGGTATAGATCTGCCAGACAAAAACAACACCTGTGCTCAATAGTTTTGTTTCTACGCCTAGCCGATAGGGATTAAACTCTTTAAACTCTGCTACTTAAATTCAGAAAAGTTAAAACTCCTTAGGTGAAATAATAATGACAACAAGCACAATTCCAACAGAAATGACGTTCTTTGAACGCTTTGAAGAAGATATTCTTGCAGGTAAGAAAACAATTACTATCCGCGATGAAACTGAACGCAATTATGTACCAGGCACAAAAGTGCAGGTATCAACCTTCGAAGATGGTCGTGAATTTTGCCAACTGGAGATATTGTCGGTTGAGCCCATTCTCTTTGATGATTTAACGCAGTTTCACGCAGATCAAGAAAACATGACATTAGCTGAACTAAAGGATGTGATTCAGGAAATCTATCCAGGTATTAAACAACTTTATGTAGTGAGTTACGCGTTAGTAAGCAATTAATTTGCTTGTAAACTTACTGATGGCTGATAACACTCACTTTGTACTTAGCCGCTAAAAACTTGCTATCTGATTATCTGCTCTTGTCTTTTAGTTATCTCAAAAAGGCAAGACGCTAAACTGAGTGAAATATAGGCACCATTTTCCCATGACATTAATGATTATCTGCTATAGAGCTGGATTACAGAGCTGCTTTTCTTGCTAAATTCGAGCATATTTCCTAGACTTTAGTTGAGCCTAAAATTGGAAATGCATGATTATGAAACAACAAAATTCTAAGCGAGTGTCTCAACGGCCAGTCCTAATTCTCGATTTGGATAATGATTTTCCAAGCATTGCTACAGAGCTAATTCAACAAAATTGGCTTCCAATGACAACTTCCACTTTCAGGCAATCAATGCATGTTATTCAACAAACGAATATAAACGTTGCTATCGCAATCATTCCAACAAATAAACATAAAAACACTTTTGACGCCGTTAGTAAACTGCAAAAAATTGCGCCAAATGTTAAGTGGTTAGCTATAGCAATGCAATACCCCATCACATCGTTAGATTATTCCCAAAAGCTATCAACTTACTTCGCCGATTACTTCCACTGCCCAATTGACTGGATGCTGTTTGTACATACCTTGGGACATAGTTGGGGCATGACAAAGGTCCAGAAAGAGACTAGCAAGGAACAACTATCAAACGCACAAAGTCATATTATGTTCGGTCGCTCTAAGCTGATTAAAGATCTTAAACTTAAGTTGACAAAATTTGCTCGTGCAGACTGCTCAGTATTGATTAGTGGAGAAACCGGCACCGGAAAAGGACTTTGTGCACAACTAATCCACTCTTTGTCGGAACGCAAAGATGGGCCGCTAGTGACGGTTAATTGCGGTGCTTTGCCTGCTTCATTAATTCACTCAGAGCTTTTTGGTTATGAAAAAGGCGCATTCACAGGCGCAGAAAGCCAATATATAGGGCACATTGAGCGGGCTGATAAAGGAACCCTGTTTCTAGATGAGATTGGTGACCTACCGCTAGAGTTACAAGTAAACTTGCTGAAATTTCTCGATGACTACACTATCGAAAGGGTCGGTGGTAATCAGCCTATACAAGTCGACTGTCGAATCATACTCGCGTCAAATGTCGATCTTGAAAATGCAGTCGCCGAAGGAAAGTTTCGTGAAGATTTGTATCATCGCCTCAATATATTGCGAATTCATGTGCCTAGCCTTAGGAAATATCGCGAAGACATCGAGTTATTAGCGCGTGAGTACATTGAGCAATACAGCCACCCGGATCGGAAACTGCATTTATCAAACTCAGCACTGCAGTCGATGCTTGTATATGATTGGCCGGGTAATGTCAGAGAGCTAAAAAACCGTATACTCAGGGCGGTTGTTATGGCAGAAGCAGACCAAATAACGGCTACGGAATTGGGTATTAATGCAAAGAGTAATTTCAAGCCCGTAGCTAACCTTGCCAAACAACGTGTAGAAATTGACACCGAACTACTGCTGGATGCAATAAAACAAAACAATCACAATATTTCTGCGGCGTCTAAACAATTGAATATTTCCAGAACCACCTGCTATCGCTTGATTAAGAAATGTAAAATCAAGCTGTAGATGAGATGATCACTTTACCTTTGCGCCATATCTGTCCTAAAAACACTTGTACCTCTTTTGTGTTATCCCGTTAAACAAGTGATTGCCATTTACGCTGTAAGTGATCGGCTTGTTATGACTAAGCGATGTCTACAGATATTATTGAGTGATCTATATGCAGGAGATAGGTGTTTTTCCAAGCTTGGACAACAGCCTTACCTGTATTTTCCTTATTATTTTTCCTATAACCTGCGTATTTGCTGGCCTCACAGAAAAATCGTGATCTCGCGTGCACGACTGTACAAACAACGAACGATTTACTGATAATGCCTTTATAGTCGCTTTAACAAAGCTATATCGGCTCCTAGCAAACAAAATGATCAGGGTAAAATCGTACTTTAATGAATAGTGTGATCGAATAACAATTCAACCTTTGCAGTATGCAGTGTAATTTATCGAACACTTTTCAATTATTGGTACAAGAGAGCAGTCATTGATCTGGCTTGGCAAACTTCTCTGAAGTTGTATTAGCTCGAGTATTGACTATTATTAATAGCATAACGCCTAAGTAGAGTTGTTTTCTAAAAAAGTCAAGTGAGCCTTAGCTCATTTTTTATAAATACTTTATATTAAATCTGAATGGGCCCTTGGGTGATTGTAAAGTTAGCGACAGTCACCTTAAAAGTTAAAGAGTGTAGTAAGGGGATTAATTATGTTTAAACTACGACAAACAAGGTTCTCCACGAAGTTGATGTCGCCAAAGTCTATTGTATTGATTGGAGTGTTCGTTTTATTGATCGCTTTTATTGGCTACCAGGCGTGGCATGAATATCAAATCTATCGAATCAATAAAATGGCCGAATCTTTTCCAACGGCTGCAGGTACAGCTGCTGAAGTACAAAGGGAGCAGGCTAAAAATCAGACTATGGCGCTGGCCAAGCTGATGGCCGATTACCGCCGTGCTGATAAGTCAAATAAAACCAAACACCTAAACCAAGTGGTGGCACTGGCAGAAGAGCGTCAGGCGCTATTGGCCGAATTGGCACAAACCGATCCGGCGGCAGCAGTACGCGCCGTTCTGCCAGCATCCGTGCGTAAAGGCATGCCGGATGAAGTGCTGGCCATGCTAACAGAGAAGCAAGAGCTTAAAGGCGAATTGGAAGTTCTTTATGAAGATTATGAAGATCACAGTCTAAGCCGTTTGCGCCATGTGCTAAAAACCGCAAACAGTCGGGTCGAGCTACACTTGCCTAAAAATGCTAAAACCAATGCGCTGCAAACCGGGACTAAGGTGCAAGCTCGTGGCTGGTTATTTAAACATGGCGGTGAGACGATTGATTCACTTGCTGTCAATGATGAGCAAAATAGTCTGACTGTTTTAGCCCAGGACAGCACAACGACTACCGCTACAGCCAGTACCACAACGGCCGCATTGACCAACACCTTGGGTGAGCAGCGCACCCTAGTGATGCTGGTTAATTTCCAGGATAACACTCAAAAGCCGTGGACGGTCGAAGAAACCAGAGAGATGATATTCGGCACGGTCAATGATTTTTATAAAGAAAACTCCAACGACCAGACCTGGCTCAGCGGTGATGTCCATGGTTATAACGCCTTGCCGTTGGATTCGACGACTTGTGATTACATTGGAATTGATAATTATGCACGGCAAGCTGCTGAAAATGATGGCATTGATGTTAACAGCTATAATCGACGGGTTTATATCTTTCCCAAGATCAGCGGGTGTCTCTGGAGCGGAATGGGGATATTGGGTGGAACAGCCGGAACACAAACCATAGCCTGGATCAATGGTTCTTTTACCTTGAACACTATCGGCCACGAACTGGGTCATAATTTCGGCCTGCATCATGCTCAGAAACTTGATTGCGGCTCGGAGACTGTTGGTGATAACTGTGTCTCCACAACCTATGGCGATACCATGGATATTATGGGCGAAGCCGGAGTTGAGGGGCATTTCGGTGCCTTTAATAAAGAGCAACTTGGCTGGTTGAGTCCACTGTCAGGAGAAATAGTCACCGCCGACAGTGATGGCAGTTATATTATCGAACCTTATGAATCAATACCAGGCGGCGCGGCTAAAGGTCTTAAGGTGCGCCGTGGCACAGATGCCGTTACCGGACAACCGCTGTGGTACTACCTCGAATACCGCCAGGCGCAGGGATTTGATAGTTTTCTTGATGGTAAGAGTGGCATTACTGACGGTGTGGTATTCCGTCTAGCTACAGAGTCAGATATACAGAGCAGTCAGCTGCTTGATATGACACCATCAAGTGCTTGGTTTGATATGGATGATGCTGCGCTGCTAGCAGGCAACAGCTACAGTGATTCTGATGCCGGGGTTACTATTACTACCGAATGGGCAGATAGTTCAGGTGCCAGTGTTAATGTCAGCTATTCAGGACTGAGCTGTATTAGGGCAAACCCTGTATTATCGCTATCGCCTAACGAAAGTGCCTGGGTTGTTGCGGGCACTGCTGTTATGTACAGCGCAACTGTGACCAGCAATGACAGTGCTGAATGTTCTGCATCAAATTACGATATTACGGCGGCCGTACCGAGTGGTTGGGTTAGCAGTAACCAAAGTTTAAACTTAGCGCCTGGTGTGAGTGGCACAGTAATCCTTAATGTCGCGTCAGCAGATACTGCTGCCGATGGCTTTTACGATCTGACTATTCGTGCTGAAAACAGTAGCGACAGTAACTATAGCAGCAGTGGTATGGTCAGTTATGTGGTTGATACGCCAGCTCCGGCCTGTGTCGTTGCTAATCCGCTGTTATCATTAATTAACAGCCAAGGTGGCGAGGTAACCGCAGGTAACACTGTGACTTATACAGCTACGCTAACCAATCAAAATAGTGGTAGTTGTGCTGTTGCTGATTTTAACATTGCGGCCAGTGTTCCTGCAGGTTGGAGTGCCGACAGCAGCACTGTCACCTTGACTCCTGGTGATACAGCGTCAGTCAACCTTAACGTAACCTCGGCGAGCATTGCTGCTGATGGAGAGTATCCTATTGGCATTAATGCATTTAACACGGCAGATATCCGCTATAGCAGCAATATTATGGCGAGTTATACTGTGCTAGCACCAGCACCTATTTGCGTGGCCGCCGCCCCTCTATTGACACTGTCAGCCAGTGCGGGTAATGTGATTGCCGGCAGCACGGTCAATTACAGCGCCACAGTAACCAACCAGGATAGCAGTGATTGTGCTACCACAGACTTTGCTGTATCTGCCGACGTTCCGGCGGGCTGGAGTGCCAGCAACCCAAGTGTTAATTTGGCACCGAGCGCGAGTACTACGATCACTTTAAGCGTCACCTCAAACAGCACAGCCACTGATGATCTGTATAACATTATCATTCATGCCGAAAATGCAGCGAACAGCAGTTATAGCAACAGTGCTATGGTGAGCTATGCGATGTTACCCCTCTAAATAGCGCACCTGTTGCGGCAACGGATAGCGTTGTATTACCGTCGAAAGAGGCTCTAGTCATTAATGTACTTGGCAATGATTGGGATCCGGACGGCGACAGCCTGAGCATCAGCGCGGTAAGCCAGGGCGCCAAGGGCAGTGTACAGATCACCGCCGACGGCCGCCTGATTTACACCCCGGTTAAGAGCTTTAAGAGCAGCGACAGCTTTAGCTATACCATCAGTGACGGCGATAAAACCGCCACTGCCACGGTGAGTGTCAGCCTGTCCACTTCTTCTGACGAGAGTAGCAAACCCAATAAGGGCAAGGCCAACAAGTAAACGGTTATCCGCCGTAATGGCTTTGGATCTTGAACAATAACAAGGGGCGATGGTATTTACCATCGCCCCTTTTGTTATTACCTGAGTATTTGGCGAGTTATACTGTGGTAGCACCAGCACCGGTTTGCGTAGCCGCAACCCCTCTATTGTCACTGTCAGCCAGTGCGGGTGATGTGATTGCCGGCAGCATGGTCAACTACAGCGCCACGGTAACCAACCAGGATAGCAGTGATTGTGCTGCCACAGACTTTGCGGTATCTGCCGACGTTCCGGCGGGCTGGAGTGCCAGCAACCCAAGTGTTAATTTGG
>NZ_CEZLMY010000062.1:8896-19638 GCF_983033635.1 Psychromonas sp.
ATTAATGTACTTGGCAATGATTGGGATCCGGACGGCGACAGCCTGAGCATCAGCGTGGTTAGCCAGAGCCAAAGGCAGCGTGCAAATCACCAGTGATGGACGATTACTTTACACACCAGCGAAGAGCTTTAAGAGCAGCGACAGCTTCAGCTATACCATTAGTGATGGAGATAAAACCGCAACGACAACGGTATCTATCAGCCTGTCCAGCTCAGGTGGAAGCACCGACGGCGGCAAAGGTGGTAAAGGTATAAGTGGCAAATAATCCTTTCATACAACGTAACCAATCAATATGAAATAAAAAGGGGCGATGGTATTAATCATCACCCCTTTTATTATTGTCTGAGTATTTGGCGAGTTATACTGTGGTAGCACCAGCACCGGTTTGCGTAGCCGCAGCCCATCTATTGTCACTGTCAGCCAGTGCGGGTGATGTGATTGCCGGCAGCATGGTCAAGCCACGGTAACCAACCAGGACAGCAGTGATTGTGCTGCCATAGACTTTGCTGTATCTGCCGACGTTCCGGCGGGCTGGAGTGCCAGCAACCCAAGTGTTAATTTGGCACCGAGCGCGAGTACTACGATCACTTTAAGCGTCACCTCAAACAGCACAGCCACTGATGATCTGTATAACATTATCATTCATGCCGAAAATGCAGCGAACAGCAGTTATAGCAACAGTGCTATGGTGAGCTATGCGATCGTTACCCCTCTAAATAGCGCACCTGTTGCGGTAACGGATAGCGTTGTCTTACCGGCGAAAGAGGCAACTCTGATTGATGTGTTGGCTAACGACTGGGATCCGGACGGTGACAGTCTGAGCATCGGCACTGTAAGCCAGGGAGCCAAGGGCAGTGTACAGATCACCTCTGATGGCCAGCTGCTCTACACACCTGCAAAGAGCTTTAAGAGCAGAGACAGCTTCAGCTATACCATTAGTGACGGTGACAAAACCGCTACTGCCACGGTGAGTGTCAGCCTGTCCACTTCTTCTGACGAGAGTAGCAAACCCAATAAGGGCAAGGCCAACAAGTAAACGGTTATCCGCCGTAATGGCTTTGGATCTTGAACAATAAAAAGGGGCGATGATTAACCATCGCCCCTTTTGTTATTACCTGAGTATTAAACTAACGCTTTAAGGTTCCTGTGAACCGAACATTAATTCAACGGTATGTTCTTCAGGAGTAGAACCTACATCATCATCCTCTAGTTTTATATACAGTCCGTTAATGCCGTTGATAACTGCATTTATATCAGTAACACCTGTCGCAAATCCAGGGTACAGTTTAATGGTAAAGCCGCACTCATAGACCTCACCTACCGAGATAACAGTATCAACAGTACAGAACTCATAAGAAGAGCCTTCTGCAGGGTCTAATATTATCAGATCTTCCACGTATGGCCCGAAAGTGCCACCTGTTTCGTTTAAAATCCTAAACAAAGCAGGACCAGTCGGAGGATAATCCGTATCTGCAGCAAATGGTTCGTTAAAAATTCTCAGACTAGTGAGTGTTACGTCTTCGATACCACCGTTTGGTATACGAACAAATACACGCGCTTTCATAGCAACTTGCGGCGTAATTTGCAGTGGCACGTTATCAAACTCTACCAGAGCAGGATCACTGTCAAATACAGGGTCGCTAGTAGGATTATCAACATCGTTACCCCAGATTGTTGCCGTATTCGCACGAGTGTCACCTGCATTACCTAGTAGCGGCAGGGTAATTACACAAACTGCATATTCACCCGGTGCTAATTCATAGCCACCACTAAGCGGTACTGAAGCAACCGGACCATCGCTGTCCTCGGTGATGTCACAGTCACCAGTTAAATCAGTGAGAGTGATGCCAACCATATCGTCTAATTTATTGAATATAACATTATCAACACTGCTTGGTAGTACACTGAAGTTGAATGTATAGTCAACATTGACAGGCGTGCCGGTATCACCGGTTTCAGGCACATGGTAGGTGTCTCCATCCGCAGCAGTGCCCGCTGTTTTAATCAATTGAACAGTTGGCACCGCATTTAGGATATCAACAGTCGCAAAAGCTGTGGCTGTGTCTGTATCATTTTCATTGTCTGTCGCGACGGCAGTTACAGTATTAGAATGATACGGTGGAGTACCAAAGTCGCCACTAATGAGTTGAGTGAAAGAACAGGTATACGTTCCCTGAGGTGCAAGTGTGTAACCAACCGCATCCGCACATTCAGTTGACAGATCGAAATCACTATCGGTTAAGCTGCTTAATGTTAGCGGATCGTCCCAATCATCTCCAGATAGAGCTTCGTTTGTAACGATAACAGTAAATGTTACATTACCACTTGGCTCTAGCACAAATGTTGGATTGGGAGTTTTAGTAACACTGATAGCCGGTGGCAAATTGGTTACCTGCACTGTGGTTTCATTAGTACAGTGATCGCCGGCTACGCTAGTGAGGATTGCCGAACAGGTATCACCGTCGGTAACGGGATCACCATTCTTGTCTTCGATTGCCAGTATCACTAAGTCGTCATAAAACTCAGGACTCTGATCATTGGGCAGATCTCTGTCGACGATTTCCACACTAAAGGCACAACTGTAAGTGCCGCTTGGCAGAATTTCACCGCCATTAGCGGGTTGCGAACAGTTGGTCTCTGTCAGATAGACTCCATCTGGAGTCGCAGGCGTGACGGTAGTTGTTGCCCCCCAAAGGTTCAGGGATTCATCGACTGCTTCACCGTATGTACCGTTGGCACCGTTATCAACTTTATCATAAAGTGAGGTGATAAACAGTGAGGTTTGTGTGTTAGTGTTGGTAAAGTTAACTGTATAATCAAACACACCACCTGATTCGGGTAGGCTAGAGGCACTAGTTAACGTCTTGAACACTATTGGTGGAGTTGGTTTAATAAATACATCGATGTTAAAGGTATCACAGTTACATTTTGATTTGTTGTTGGGGATCTGACCAGCATAGGGGTCTTCATCAGTGCTACAGTTATCCCGCTCGATATTATCCCATGCGGCGCAGTAGGTGAAGTCGGCTCGGTTGTCACCGTCTTCATCGGCACACAGCATAGTGATGGATTCACCCGTCAGGGTGTATTCATCAGGACCTAATGCCTTGGTGATATCACCACAAGCATCGCCATCGAGTTCGACATCCGCAGTTTCACCGCTATCGCCGGGCATCGGCAGGATGATGCTACAGTCGCGCAGACCTGGGCCATGCACGATTTGTGGGCTCTCATCTGTTAACGGCAGATAGAAAGTGGTGTCCCAGCGCTCGTTGGCGTTGGTTCGAACCGTCACATCGGCGCTGAAAGTGAACACATCACCCAGGTTACACTCGGCGCTAGGATCGTTCGGTGTAACTCGGGTGATCTCAACATCATTGGCGGTACAGTTAAGCGCATCCTGCGATAACTTATTGCCGGGTTCGAGCAGATAGGCATCAGCCATACAGAATTTTTCAGGATTTTCGCCCATGCCGAGCCAGTCATAAGATCCCGCATATGCCGGCAAGCTGCTCAACCCATATAGGGTTATTAAGCTTATCAGGGTGGTGGCGAACACCTTGATAAGCCGTTTACATATTGAAAGTTTCATAATAATTACCACTCTCTTATTTATGTATAAATAAAAATAATTAATGGCAGCACTAACCTCGTTAACTGGCTGCCGCTATTGGTACTAAGAGACTATCAGCTTATTATAATAAGATGCGCGCTAAATCACACACAATAAATGAGCCTCTGAATAAACAGATTGCAACCTTTAAGCCAACTCTTTAACCAACTGAAACGTAAGGATAAGTTTATTTTTGTTTAACGATTTTTAAGGTTGAGTGTTACAGAAATGCAACAGTGCTTTTGCGGGTGAGCGTCTAACACGCTGTAAATTAAGGAATTGTTATTATTATATGGTGTCCGTTATGTAACGACTGCACTGTCCAAGGTGTAACCCGCCACTATCACGGTAAAAAGCACGGCTACAGTGCACAGGCAAAATAGTTATTTCGTCGTTTTAATGAAATTGAACATGGATGTAACCACCTGAAAAACAAGGGATAAAATATTATGGTATTTATCTATGATTAACTTGGTAATACTGATTGGACGCTGCGATTTACAAATCGTTATTGGCTAAAGGGGAAAATACACAGAGAGGCCATAATACCTCTCTGTTATTGACAGCGGTTAATGCGTAACTATTCAGCACCTCTTAAAACTTAAGGTGTTTTTATACAAAAGAGACTGTAAATGCTCAGGGCTAAGCCATTTATGTCTAGTTCAAGGCGAAAAAGCACAGTTTAGTGGTTTAAATGAGCATTTTTCAACGAAGAAATAGGCTTAAATGGCAACGACCTGAGTAGTTGCAGATTAACCGCTTAGTCCTGCGGCTGTTTAGCAAGTAACTCATCTAACAGTAATACAAAAGTCTCGTAGCTCTGCGCTCCCACCACAAGCTTAGGAGTTATAAGTTGATTATTTTCAATTCGACCGATCACAAAACTGGGTGTGCCTTTAATCCCTAACGACCGTCCATAGGCGATATCTTGTGCAATTTTATCGGCCATCGCTTTATCTGCGAGGCACTCGGAAAATTTGCCCATATCTAATGCTAACTCTACCGCCGTTTGTTGATATAAGGGATCACCGAGTTGTTTCATGTTTTTGAACAGTGCCGCACGCATCGGCCAGTAGGCATTCTGTTGTAAGCTGCAGTTGGCAGCAATCGCCGCACCTTGTGCTTTAGGGTGAAAAGCTAATGGAAAATCTCGGGTCAGATATTTTACTTTCCCACTGTCGACATAATTGCTTTTTAACTTTGTGAAGGTCTGATCGATAAATCGTTTGCAATACGGGCATTGATAATCTGAAAACTCAATAATAGCAAGCTGTGCCTGCGCATCGCCCATTAGTGGGATCTGGCCACCTCCATCAAAGTTAGCTTGGGTTGGCAATGTTTTGTGCTGCGGTTTTTGCGCGTTAGTCGCGATCTCATGAATCTCTTTAACTTGACTGCCTATGGTGGTGATATCCTCTCTCAGCTGTTTGATATCCTGCTTAAGTTCGCTTATTTCTTGTTGTGATTTACCCTCATTTTGCGGCTGACAAGCGATGATAAACTGCAGTGCTAGCAGCGAAAATATGAGTTGTATTATATATTTCAACATTATCTGACTCCTCGTTATTTAAATATTAACTACACCTGGTCTAGCGTTTTCTTTTGCGGTTATCCGTCGCACCATCAGCAAGCCGGAGATGAGGCTTATTTAAATAGATGCTTCTGCAGTTGGCTCAGGTACGTCCTTAACTATAGGTAAGTTTAAGACTAATCCAAGGAGAATATAATGAAAACGCCAGAAGCAGGCTTTCTAGTATGGCAACGAAATTTTCATAATGAAGATAACTGTGTTGAACACCTTAAAAACATAAAGTTAAAAATAGCATCCTTCTTTTATCGGTAACTGTTAAAAATCCTGATTGTGATCTCTAATACAGATGTATCATCTTGTATGTTATACCCTTGTTTATTAATTGACCGATGACTTTTTCTGTAAACTTGCTAAGGACAGCGATATCTCATCCCGCGGTGGCATGAGATATCCTCACCAAAATAATGAAGAATATGACACGTAGTGAAGGCCAGGAAAATTTTTGGGATATTATTATGGAGCTAAGACATGGCTTCAATAACCCCTCACTTGAAAGCGAAATTCAGCATCTTGCTGCAAATCTGACCGTGTCCAATAGATTTCTAATCAAAATGGAAATCATGAACCTTTCTCGGGATGTTCATCGGGTTATTGACCTGCGAACCTTTTTTAAAGACAACTGCGAAAAATTTATTTACAAAGGAATCACCCATTTTCTTGATGAGATATCTAAAAATGAACTTATAAATGAATTAAATAGATATGCAGGCAATTACACGCTTGGTGTCTATAAATATATAATGCAAAAAGCAAAGGCAAGATATAAAGCAAATCCGCATGCCTTATTTAATATCCCTCCAAAAACAGAAAAGATATATTTAACCAAATTTTTCCAGCGAAAAGATGAAAGATTATACTTCACCAAGAAAGTAAGTATTTTCTATAATAGCCCGGAAAAAATGACCAAAAATGCATTTAATAATTTTGCAATCGAAGGCATAACAACTGATATTTCCTCAACAGGGCTATCAATAAAAATACCTAAAGAAAAAATACGTAGAACAGATGGTCTGATTCATGTCTGGATGCACGGTATTGAAGCCGAATTTAAGTTTTCTGATCGTGTGATTATTACCTATGAAATAAAAAATACATTTGAAAAAAATAACCACATATATTTCAGTCTTGACTATCACTGCAAGCAGTTTTCAAACGTAAAAGATGAATTTATGGCCTTTTCAAAAAGCTACCTTGAAGCACAGAAAAAGCGCAACAATCTTCCTGTTGAAAACACAGTAAATGCTATAAAAGTAAAAGCGTCTGAACAGTTCATTATTGCAAGACTAAAATCGCTACCTGTATTTCTTATTGAACAAAATGGTGTTTGGCTGCCTGGCGCTCAATTTAAAACCGCAAATAATACAAACATAGGATTATTCGCCAATATTAATGACAATAAAGACTTCCTTCGCTCTCTTTGTGTATTACCGTCAATACAATCTAGAATATCTTCAGGAGAGCGATTTTATGATTATCTGTTTTTAATGCCAGTCAAAGATAAAAGCAATAAAACTTATTATGTCGCACTGCCACACAAGGGATTGATTGGTAACGATTTTTTAAAAAAAATAGCAAGAAGCGCTCATCAAAAAAACAATCTCAAACTTTATCGGATTGATGGCAATACAACATCACCGGAAGAGCAATGTCATGTTCCAAGTTCACTTCCGTCTTCCGCTGGAGAAGCTTTTGAAACTATGAATCAGCAACCTATTGAACGTGCAAAATCACTTTCTAAAGTACTAAAAAGAATGATTGTGCTAAGTGATTTCTCTGATTCTATCGATTATCTAAACCTTTTGAACGACACCTCCGATAAACAAGAAAACGACGTCAATCTATCTAAATACATATTAAAAAAACCCGTTAAGGCTATTGATATTTACGATGCAGTAGCCGAGACAAATGATTTCCGGACGGAAGATAGATTTTTATGCAATATGAATGTGCTAATACAAAAAAAAACAGATAAAACAAGTGAATTTGTTTCTTGTACTACGCTTAATATCTCAACCAAAGGGTTAAAAATAAAGCTGGCAAAGATAATGGATTTAAAGGTCGGTGATAAGATTTTAGTAGATCTTCATGAACTGCCGGGTAATGGAGATAAAGGCGTTAGATATCAGCCGTATTATATTGCCGGGAAAGACAGTGATCTGGAATATAGATTATGCATTGAAGGAAAAACAGCTGACCATGAGGGTCGGAAAATGATCAGAGAATACATTCATAAAAACATAAACAGCATAAAACCAATGGGTTATGAAAATGAAATTTATGGATTTTCTCGAGTATTAAGAAATATATTTGCAAACAATATTCATCTGCCACATGGAATAACTGCAAGGCATGGCTCTTCCCGATACATAAAAAATATTGCAATATCAGAAAACTCACACATTCCTATTATCAAAAATAACAGTACAGATGACATACTCAATCTTATGGAGACAGATGCATTTAGAAGCGCAATAATAAATAAAATTGAGCTTATAAATAAAGAAAACCCTTATGAAATTCTTTATTTTATTGTTATGTCAAGAACCCGAAGCAATGGTGAAAATTACTTTTTTATAAAACAGATAACAGAATCACAGAAAGACTCTGAATTAATGCCTTTAATGCAAAACCTCAGGTGCATTGGCGACCCCAGATTATTAAGAATAAATTCCACCAAAAAAAGCCGCATATTCAATAAATATTTTCGTGATGAAATGTCATACTTAGAAAGGTTTGCAGTAACCAAAATAAAAGATATTGAATCAGGACTGAAGAATACAATGGGCGTATTTGAAATGTCAGATGTAACCGATCTAATAGCCTAGTCATAAGAGTGAGTTCTTTGTTTAAAGAAATTCAAATACCCGGCTTAGTGAAGCTCTTTTCATTATTTCAATTGAGAGACCGTTAATACTGGAGCCTCGTTCAGCATAGACGTACTTAACAGACATACCTAGCCCTATGACGTAGTTTATGGCTTTTACACCAGCTAAAGCGCAACGTTGTATACTATCGGTTCCGATCAGTTAAGAAGTTGCATCCCTGACAATTATCTAGTTAACTACGTATTTTCCGATGTAATCACAGGCAGATAAAATGAAAGAGTTTTTACAGCATAGAGCCTATCAGATAGTATTTTTCAATGCCCTGGCAACAAGCGGCAGCCTGACTAAGGCGGCAGAAATGCTCAAAGTTTCGGTCTCCCATGTGAGTAAGCAGCTTCACAGCCTGGAAGAAGATCTGGGGGTACAGCTGATCAACCGCAGTACAAGGACCCGCACCCTGACTGAAGAAGGCAGACGTTATGCGGAATACTGCGCGCAAATCGTCTCGCTTATTCAGGAGGCTGATACCCTGGTGACAGATACCCGGGATGAAATTTCAGGCCATATTCGCCTGGCACTGTCACGCTCTTTTGCCACACTGCATATCATTCCTGCCTTGGATAAGCTGCAGAATAAATATCCGCAACTCACCATAGATGTCAGCCTGTTCGATCACAAGGTCGATATGCTGGCGGAGGAGATCGATCTCTGGTTTACCACCTATGAAGATATCAGCGAAGGCTATGTGGCTCAGCGCATCGCCGATACCCGCTTTCTGCTGCTCGCTTCCCCTGAATATCTGCAGCTTCATGGCACCCCGCAGCATCCGGATGAGCTGACCCAACACAATTGTGTTACTTACCACAGTAGAAGCCGTTCTTGTAATAATTGGTCCTTTGCCAGAGGAGATGAAGAATTCAGCATCAGTGTCTCGGGCAACTATCGTGTCAACCTGGCCGAGGCGGTCAGAGACGCGCTGATTGCCGGAAAAGGCATAGGTTATCTTGCCAGTTACCTGCTTACCGACGAACTGGAAACTGGCAAACTGGTGCAGCTTTTGCCAGACTGGCGCGCCAATCAAAAGATGCCTGCTTATGCAGTCTATCCGCGCAATAAGCATTTGCCGGCCAGAGTCAGAACTGTTATTCACTTTCTGAAAGACACTATTGGTAATCCGCCATACTGGGATAAGGCATTAGCTAAGTGGGCCCGGTTTTAACTGCACGGATTTTCCTGACATAAGGTGTAAACCCATGACGTTTTCTCTATGGAAAAGATGTTTCAACTAAAAGCCTATGGGACAACTGACTTAAATTCTCTATTATTGCCTCACATCGAAGGCTGGCCAGACGGCAAAAAGATTCTTTTAACCCTCTGTAAAATGCAAGCCTACTCTTATTTTAATAATTCAGGCGTTTTTCTGTATCTGCGTAACACCAGCAGAACTAAGCGCCTCTTTGGAGACATAATTCATGAGTAATTTAAAAGCCGCAGCACTGAAAGCACTTAGCCTGATTGACCTGACTACACTTAACGATAATGATACAGATCAGAATGTTATCGCATTGTGCCATGATGCTAAAACAGCTGTTGGTAATACTGCTGCAATCTGTATTTACCCAAGATTTATTCCTATTGCGCGTAAGACTCTGAAAGAGCAAGGCACACCGGAAATTAAAATTGCTACAGTAACTAACTTCCCGCACGGTAACAGTGATATTGAAATTGCTGTAGCTGAAACAAAAGCTGCCGTTGCTTATGGTGCCGACGAAGTGGATGTTGTTTTTCCTTACCGCACTCTTATCGCTGGTGATGAGCAGCTGGGTTTTGACCTGGTTAAGCAGTGTAAAGAAGCCTGTGGCGAGATATTACTTAAAGTGATCATCGAGACCGGAGAGTTAAAAGAAGAGCGCCTGATTAAACGTGCCAGCGAAATCTGTATCGAAGCAGGTGCTGATTTTATCAAGACTTCTACTGGTAAAGTACCGGTAAATGCAACACCAGAAGCTGCTGCAATTATGCTTAAAGTGATTAGAGATATGGGTGTTGCCCAGCGTGTCGGTTTCAAACCAGCCGGCGGCGTGCGCAGTGCTGAAGATGCTAAGGCATTTCTTGATATGGCTGCAGAAATTCTGGGTGAAGAGTGGATTGATGCTGAGCATTACCGTTTTGGTGCTTCAAGCCTGTTGACCAGCTTACTTAATACTTTGGAAGTGAGCGATAAAGCTGCAGATCCAGCTGCATACTAACTGCCAGTAAAGGGAGCCTCTGGCTCCCAAAATGTATTGCCAACACTCAAGTACAATACAGCCATAAGCAAGCAGTTGTTTTATTGGTTAGAAAAGGCTCGACATATATGCTTTTAAATCATTACATTAAGCATCACATATTATTCGAACCAACTAAATATTAATATTTCACCTTATTGCATATGGCAAAACAGCAGACTGTAATCTTCATTAAACTGCAATAAACGGGAACCCATATGTGTCCCAAAACGACTTTCAAAGTGCAGATACACGGCAAGACCAAAAAAGGTTTGGCTGTCCGCGCTTTTTCGGATGCCGCTTTCACCCCAAAATTAATATAGCCCCCTTTCTACGATCATTATTGAAGGCTAAAATTTAGAGCCGCCATTAACTAGTTCAACTAACATCCCAAGATAACAATAAAACACTGCAATTATCTGATTGATATTAACAATTCTTTACCT
>NZ_CEZLMY010000063.1:0-19576 GCF_983033635.1 Psychromonas sp.
GCTTTCATCCATTTTTCCCACGCTTAAATAGATCTCCCAATTAACGGAATTGGTATAATTTCTGGCGAACAAGAGCAACCGTTTTTTCTGTTAAAGAATTTCTTCCAAGTACCTCCATCATCAGATCTGTAATACAAGCAATTTAAGTCTTTTTTTGTGAAGATCGGCGCATTTTCTGCTGGCCACTAGTCTAGTATTTCAATGGCACACATTTTGTTTTTCAAACAGTTATGGTTTAAAGCTGAGATACGCGCCTAAAGTTCCTGAACTGCCGGAATTTAATGGTGATTTGTATGTTGTTGGCCAAAGTCATCGACCAATTAGCTTGCCTAATACATACTAGGAGAAATAGCTCATGTCTTTATTGTCCAAATCAGCTAAGCAGCAACAAGATTTTCCGCAATACCCGGGGTTAGCAACTGTTATTCATGGTAATGGCGCGGTTGCACATGTTATGGATCATGTTTGCGGTGGGGTGATTGGTTATCCAATTACACCATCGACAGAAATTTCTGAACTATATGAAGAATTCCGTGCACAAGGCGGATGCAATGTTTGGGGTGAGCACCCCTTTTTCTTTGAGCCTGAAGGTGAGCACTCCGCACAAAGTGGTGCATTAGGAGCCGCGTTAACTGGTGGGAAATATATTTCCAATGCTTCTTCCAGTCAGGGTATCCTCTACGCTTTAGAATCTCATTATGTTACGGTTGGCAAAAAGGCGGCAGGGTTTGTACTTCATGTTGCAGCACGATCTGTCTCGCGTCATTCACTAAACGTCATGGCTGGCCATGATGATGTCTACGCCCTGCTCTCTGCCGGCTATACCACATTATTTGCCAGCAACGCCCAACAGGCGGCCGATTTAGCAGCCATCTCTTATCGTGTCAGTGCCCTTTCTCTAATTCCTGTCGCCAATACGATGGACGGTTTTGCCACCAGCCACATTCAAAGTCAAGTTATGCTGCCTGAGCCGGAAATGCTAAAACACTATCTCGGCGACCCTAGCGCGCGTATTGCAGCACCAACAGAAGCGCAACGAATGCTTTATGGTGCGAAAGGACGAGTATGGCAGCTCACCCGGTTTATTGACAAATATCAGGATCAGTTCTGGCCGGATAAGTGCCAAGCTTTAAAGGACTATATTGACCAGTATTGTGAGCAGTTAGAAGCTGATAGTAATGGCGAGCGCCTTAGCGAAAGCAATGCGTTCATTCCAGCAGAGTTACAAAAAAAATGGCGACGCACATGGCTAAATGCCTATCAAAAAGACAGTCGTCAACGCGTGCCCGCTTTAGTCGACACGCACAATCCTGGCTTAACCGGCGGTGTGCAGAATCAACCCGATTATCAAGCTGGTATCGTCGATCATAGTACCCATTTTATGAGTGATGTACCGCAGTTTATCGAACAAGCGATGAATGAGTACACACAATTAACAGGGCGTAAATATGAACCGGTTATGGAATTTATGTGCACTGATGCAGAGTACCTGCTGCTTGGTTTAGGCTCTGTTACTGATGATGCAGAAGCTGTTGCCAGTTATCTGCGCAGCCAAGGTCATAAAGTGGGGGTGATTTCCATTAAACAACTGCACCCGTTTCCTGAAGCACAATTAATTGAAAAACTAGCGGGTAAAAAATCAGTTACCATTCTTGAGCGTTGTGATGAAACGCGCCTTACAGAACGAGTCTCACGGGCTTTATTTAAAGCCAGTGAAAATGCTGTCACCCTTCGTCACAAAGGCATTATGCCGCTCACGAATCCACCGCAAATCAATACCGGTATCTTTGGATTAGGCGGCCATGATTTACAGCCTTGTCATCTGATCGCTGCATTTGAAAATATGTTTGCACAAAACAGTAAACCTTTTTTCTATTTAGGTAGTCAGTTCTTTGCATATACAGCATCGGGAGAGTTAAACGATAGCCAACAGCGTCTGCGTCAAGCTTACCCAGATACCGAGCTGATGGCATTAGAAACCGGTGAAAACCCGAACTTGCTGCCGGAAAGTGCAATGCGCATTCGTTTCCACTCTGTTGGTGGTTACGGCACCATTGCAACGGGTAAACTGCTCACCGACATTCTCGCTGGAGCACTCGGTTTACATTCTAAGTCAATGCCTAAATACGGTTCAGAAAAAAGTGGCGCGCCGACTAATTTCTTCATAACCCTGTCACCCGAGCCGATCAAAATTACCAACGCCGAACTTCAGCAAATTGAGGTTGTCTTGTCGCCAGATCACAAGGTGTTCATGCATACCAACCCACTCGCAGGGCTGACTGAAAACGGCACTTTTATTTTGCAAACCCACCATACGCCGCAGCAGGCATGGCAAAAGCTACCGCAAAGTGCCCGTCAATACATACGCGAGAAAAATATTAATTTTTATGTCGTCGATGCCTTTAAAGTTGCGCGTAAGCATGCGCCGACGCCTGACTTAGAAATTAGAATGATGGGCATTGCCTTTATTGGTGCCTTGTGCGGACATGCCAAGCAGGTGATTGAAGGTGCTGATGCACAGCAAATGCTAGAGCGTATTGAACGGCAAATTAAGAAGAAATTTGCCGTGAAAGGTGAAAAAGTCGTTGCCAGTAATATGGCGGTGATTCGGGATGGCGTGCAAGCAACACAAGCAGTGTGTTACGCCGACTTCACTGATAATGAAACAATCGAAACAGCAGCAACACAGAAACAACACAATAAAGCCAGCAACGCCAGCTGTGGCTTATTCGACCAGGCTTACTTTGATAATATTGCCGGTAAAAGCTACGCCGACGGTAGCATCAGCGAAGCTCCTGTTATTCCCGGTTCAGGCATGTTTCTGCCGCCTGCGAGTGCTGTAACTAAAGATAAAGGCTTGTTCCGTTTAAATGTCCCCTCATTCAACGCTGACAAATGTACGGGGTGTATGGAGTGTACGATTGCCTGTCCAGACGGCGCAATTCCTAATGCCGTGCATGAACTCCACGATATTTTAAACATCGCCATCGCCAAGCTTACTCTGCCACCAGCACAACTTGAACTTCTTAAGGCACAGGTTCCCCCTCTTTGTGATGCTATCCGTCATCAATATCGCAGTGCAGCTAAAGGAGAAACGCCGACTTTACATGATCTCATGGCAAAAGTTGTCGATAACATGACATTTGATAACCAAGCAGTGCAACAACACCTAGCCAGTGTTTGTGTCATGCTTGAAAATATACCAATGAGCCGCACTAAACCTTTTTTCGATGCCATGGAAAATGCACTGCCGGGATCGGGCGGGCTATTTAGTGTCGCTGTTGACCCAAGCAAATGTAGCGGCTGTATGGAATGTGTCGAGGTTTGCGGCCCTAAAGCACTTGTAAAAGTACGCCAAACCAGCGAACTCAACACGCAGATGCAGCAACGTTTTAACACCTTAGCAGAAATGCCAAACACCCCGATTCGCTTTATCGAACAGGCAACCCAGTCCAGTGGTGAAGCGAAACGCTTATTACTCGATCGTGATAATTACTATGCAATGAGTTCCGGTCATGGTGCTTGTCGAGGCTGTGGTGAAGTGACCGCGCTACGTTTAGTCACATCGATAAACCGCGCGCTACAACAACAACGCTATAATTCCCATATCAGGCAATTAGAAAATCTGCTTGCACAGTTAGAGGTTAAGCTCACTACAACGGTGTCTGATGAAAACGATCCAGACAGATCTGCGCGTATCCAACAAACAATCGCAACATTAGACAAACGTCTATTCCACTTTGAACATGGCCCGACGGGCAACGGTCCTTCTGATGCCCTTATTGCCAACGCCACAGGCTGTAGTAGTGTTTATGCATCAACATTCCCGTCAAATCCTTATAATGATCCCTGGGTAAATAGCCTGTTCCAAGATACACCGGCTGTTGCGAAGGGGTTATTTGAAGGTGAAGTCGCCAATCAGCTTGCGCAAATTAAAGCCATCCGCAGTGCAAAATTAGATATTGATGATCTCTATGATCCACAAATCCATGACAAGCAACTGCGCTATCTTGAGTGGACACAGCTTTCCGCTCAGGAACTGGCGTTACTGCCAACGGTATTCAGCATAGGTGGTGATGGTGCAACTTACGATATTGGTTTCGGTGCACTATCCCGCTTACTGACAACATCGACACCAATTAAAGTCGTAGTGCTTAATACCGGTAGTTACTCTAACACTGGTGGTCAAGCGTCGACCTCAAGCTTCACGGCTCAAGACTCTGATCTTAGTCGTTTCGGCGCCACGCACAGCGGTAAAGAAGAGGCGCGTAAAGAGTTAGGCATTATTGCTACCTTCCACCCGAAAGTGATGGTTGTACAAACCTCAACAGCACTACAGGGTCACTTCATGTCCAGCTTGATGGAATACTTGAACTATCAAGATGCCCCTGCTTTGTTTGACGTGTATACGCCATGCATGGGTGAACACGGTATTGCCGATGATGCCAGTACACGTCATTCACGATGGGCCGTTGAAAGTCGCATGAATCCTGTTTTTATTCATGATCCGCGTAAAGGTGCAACATTAGCAGAGCGCTTCTCATTAGAAGGAAACCCTGAAGTCCTGCAGGACTGGGCAACGCAAACCATTACTTATGCCGACGCTGATGGTATGACCCAATTAAAACAAGTGCCATTTACCCCTGCTGATTTTGCTTTGCAGGAAGGACGCTTTAAGAAACATTTCCAACCGCTCGATAGCAACGCATCGCTTGTAGAGGTGGCAGATTACATTGCGCTAAGCGCATCAGAGCGCATCGGGAAAGTGCCATTTGTCTGGTCAACAGATAAGCAGCAGCATTTAATCCAATTGCGTGTTTCTGATTCCATTATTGCCCTGACAGAAGAACGCTTAAACAATTGGCGAATGTTGCAGTACATCAGCGGTCAACAGCTTGTGAAAATTGAGCAAGATTACCAACTGCAGCTTAAGCAATGGCAACAACGCTATCAACAAGCTGTCGAAGCCAAAGAACAAGCGATCGATAGCATCGCCAATGGCTTAGCAGAACTGGCGATGACGACAGGCGCTTTCTCACCTGAGCAATCTATTCCAGTTACTCAGGTGGAAGCCGTACAATCAGCAGTCAGTGCATTATCCACTGATAAACCGTTAGTTGTTATTACGGATGAAAGACAAGGCGAATGTACTGACTGCAAAACTTGTTATCAGCAGTTAGGTGAATTATTTGAAAAAGTCACCATTGTTGATAACGGTATCGCGAAAGTCGTCAGCCGCGTTATCCCCGACGCACTGGAAAATACCGTAATAACCGATGAATTGATTAGCCGGGCTGCTCGTATCGCTGATGAGTGTGATGCTGAAATTATCCACCTCAATGCGCCAGCCGCGGCGGAGGTATAATTATGACTGCCACATTATCTCAATCGCAGCGCGACTTATTGATGCAGCGGATGGAGCAGGATCCGCTGCGCTTTCAGCAGATGATCATTGAAGAGAGCCAGCAGGCAATTCGGAAAATGCTCAAACAGGGCCGGCTGAACGCGGCCTTTACAGAAAAACTGTGGGAATTGTTACTGGCAAATAATGAGCTTAGTACAGCCTTACAGCGTTATTTATGGAGAAGTCCGCTTAAACAAAAACGTGCATTTATCCAAGGACTAGATCAATACCTATCCCCCCGATATCCTATGTTTAAAGGTTTATCTGAGGGATGGCCGGGGAAAAACAATATTCCCCCTTATGTCCGTCCTGCACAAGAACGGCGCAGAGACTTTGATCTGGTTAACCAGGGGTATCTTGGTTACATGGGGCTGGGGTACAGTTTACGGGAAGTGGATCTGTTTGTCTGGCTAGAAGTATTACGTGACAAACAATGTGAAGACAGCCCTTGTGAAGTCGGTATTCCACACTGTAACAAACAAGGTGAGACAACCGGAGAAAATGACGGTGGTTGTCCGGTAAAAATTCATATACCTCAAGCATTGAATCTGATGGGTGAAGGTAAGTTTAAAGACGCCTTTGAACTTATTCGCGATGCCAACCCGCTACCGAATGTAACCGGGCGAGTTTGTCCTCAAGAACTGCAGTGCCAGGGTGTGTGTACCCTTAACGAACGTCCAATTGAAATCGGACAACTCGAATGGTTCTTACCACAACGGGAACGTGAGTTAGATGACGGAACAGCAAACAATGTCGTAGTGTGCAACCCTTGGGCTGTAGCGACTAAACCGCCGGTTGCTATCGTAGGCTCAGGTCCATCAGGGCTGATTAACGCCTACCTGTTAGCTAAAGCGGGTTACCCCGTCACTGTATTTGAAGCATTTCACGCACTCGGTGGCGTACTGCGTTATGGTATTCCCGAGTTCCGTTTACCGAATCAGTTAATCGATGATGTGGTTGGCAAAATCAAAGAACTTGGCGGCCGCTTTGTGACTAACTACATTGTCGGTAAAACAGCCACGCTTGCTGACTTAAAACGCGCAGGCTTTGCACGGATATTTGTGGGAACAGGCGCTGGTTTACCTCGCTTTATGAATGTACCGGGTGAACATCTACTCAATATCATGTCGGCCAATGAGTTTTTAACCCGGGTTAACCTGATGCATGCTAATGAAGCAGAGTATGAAACCCCACTGCCTGAAGTGAAAGGCAAAGAGGTGATGATCATCGGTGGTGGTAATACCGCAATGGATGCCGCGCGTACCGCATGCCGTTTGGGTGCTAACGTAACGATTGTCTATCGACGTACCCAGCAGGAGATGCCTGCTCGCGTTGAAGAACTGCACCATGCGCTTGAAGAAGGGATCATGCTTAAAGAGCTGCGTTCTCCTTGTGAGTTTAACGGTGACAAAAACCATCAGCTTGCCAGTACTAAACTCGAGGTAATGGCATTGGGTGAGCCGGATGAATCGGGCCGTCGCCGCCCGCAGGCAACGGGTGAAACTGAGTTAATGCAGGTTGATTTAGCCATCATGGCGCTCGGTAACAACACCAATCCAATTGTGAAAGATGCAGAGCCCGATTTAGAAACATCCAAATGGGGCACTGTACTCCTCAACAAAGGCTCACAACAAACCTCGTTAAGCGGTATTTACAGTGGTGGTGATGCAACCCGCGGCGGCTCTACTGCGATTAAAGCCGCAGGTGACGGCCAAGCTGCAGCACAAGAAATCATGCAGGATTTTCATTTCAATAGCAAAGAAGTTAGCAATCTTGTTGAACAAGCGAGTCGCTATACAGACTTGGGACAAACAGCAGCGGAAATCGTTACACGCAGTCAGTTAACTGATGGCATTGTTGAATTCACCATCAAAGCGCCCTTAATTGCACAATCAGCCAAAGCCGGACAGTTTGTCCGCGTGTTAGCCGATGATAAAGGTGAACTGCTACCATTAACCCTTGCTGACTGGAGCCGAGAAGACGGCACCATAGTGCTGGTCATCCAAGGCCTAGGCAGCAGCTCAAAAATCATCAACCAGATGCAGGAGGGAGACTGTTTTGCTGCTATTGCAGGTCCACTTGGCCAGGCAAGTCATATGGTCAAACATCCTGAAAAGCAGCGCGTCATATTCACCGCCGGTGGTGTGGGTTTACCTGCTGTATACCCGATTATGCGTGCGCAACTTGAAATAGGTAACAAGGTCACCCTAATCACAGGGTTCAGAGGTCTCGATTTTTGCTTCTGGACAGAAGAAGACGGTCGCGTTGAAACCTTACGTCGCCAATACCCGGATCTACTTGAAGTCATTTATGCAAGTAACGATGGTACTTTGGGGATTAAAGGCTTTGTCACCATGCCACTCGAAGAGATGCTGATTAGTAATCGAGACAGTGTCGGAGAGCCTATTGCAGAAGTTATCACTATTGGTCCACCAATGATGATGCGGGCAGTGAGTGATTTAACGCTAGATTATAATGTTGCATGTATTGCCAGCCTTAACTCCATCATGGTGGACGCAACGGGAATGTGCGGTGCGTGTATGGTGCCAGTCATGGAAAATGGCAAACTCATCCGTAAGCATGCTTGTATTGATGGTCCTGAAATAAACAGTCATATTATCGACTGGGATAAGTTCTTACCTCGGTTTAGTCAATTTAAACCGCAAGAATATCAGAGCCAGATCGATCATCACTTAATTGATGAGTAGTTTGGGTATACACATCGCTAACCTGAACTCAGGTTGGCGATGTTAACCTAAAAGCTAGAGCGGGCTGAAAAAATCTATCTGCTTTCATTACCACGAGCAAATTACGATAAATATCGTATTTCAATATAAAAAAACAGGATAAACACTGTATTTAAAAAGTCTAAGCCACTACTATTCTCAACCCTCAACAGAAGCACAACTTACCCGTACTAATAAAGAGAGAAAGCATGATTAAAACAGAGACTGTTCGCTGGCCTGCTCCCGCGAAACTCAATCTATTTTTATATATCAACGGCCAGCGTAAAGATGGATATCATGAACTACAAACTCTATTTCAATTTATCGATATTTGTGATTATTTATCTATCAGCCCAAATCTTTCCGGGGAAATAACGCTTTCTGAAAATATTGAAGGCGTGCAATTAAGCGATAACCTCATTTATAAAGCCGCCATGATATTAAAAAAAAGAGCCCCCGAGAATGCTGGTGCATTTATTAAGATCGAGAAAAATTTACCTATGGGTGGCGGCTTGGGTGGCGGATCATCAGATGCAGCAACAACCTTAGTAGCATTAAATTATCACTGGGATCTCAATTTACAAGCACAGGAACTGGCTGAAATGGGTGTTGAATTGGGCGCAGATGTTCCGGTATTTATACTTGGAAAAGCGGCTATTGCAGAAGGTATTGGTGAATTATTAAGCCCCGTCAACCCCACTGAAAACAGTTATCTGGTTGCAGTACCTGACTGCCATATTTCAACGCCAACAATATTTCAAGCTGCAGATCTTATTCGCAATACAACAAAGCAGAACCACCTGCAATTAATGAGTCAAAATTGGCTAAATGACTGCCAGCCTTGTGTAAAAAATAACTATCCTAAGGTTGCCAAGATAATAGAGTGGTTGATAGAATACGCCCCGACTCGGCTGACTGGAACTGGAGCATGTGTTTTTAGCACATTTACCAGTATTCATGATGCTCAAGTTGTTTTGGATAAAACCCCTGAATGGATAAATGCTTTTACCGCGCAAGGGTTAAATAATTCGCCGCTCAATGAATTATTATCCACACTGAATTAAAAAGTTATTGATTATTAATAATCAATAACAAATGTTAATTAGCATGTTGCTTTTTAACACAAACCGAACAGGATGACAGAGGTCCTCACAGTGCCAAATATGAAACTATTTGCAGGTAACGCGACACCCGATCTAGCACAAAAAATTGCAGATCGTCTTTTCATTAAACTAGGAAGTGCTGAAGTTGGTCGCTTTAGTGATGGAGAGATCCACGTACAAATTAACGAGAACGTACGTGGCGATGATATTTTCATCGTTCAATCGACTTGTGCACCAACAAACGATAACCTAATGGAACTAATCGTAATGATTGATGCGCTTCGTCGCGCATCTGCGGGACGTATTACTGCTGTTATTCCTTACTTTGGTTATGCCCGTCAAGACCGTCGCGTTCGCTCAAGCCGTGTACCTATTACAGCAAAAGTGGTTGCGGACTTCTTGTCAAATGTCGGTGTTGACCGCGTATTAACCGTTGATCTGCATGCAGAACAGATTCAAGGTTTCTTTGATGTGCCTGTTGATAACGTCTTTGGCAGCTCTGTACTTCTTGAAGATATGTTAGAGAAGAAACTGGATAACCCAATGATCGTTTCTCCTGATATTGGCGGTGTTGTACGTGCTCGTGCACATGCTAAATTATTAAACGATGCAGACCTTGCTATCATTGATAAACGTCGTCCAAAAGCAAACGTTGCGCAGGTAATGCACCTGATCGGTGATGTTGAAGACCGTAACTGTATTATCGTTGATGATATGATCGATACCGGCGGCACACTATGTCAAGCCGCAGCTGCTCTTAAAGAGCGTGGTGCGAAATCTGTTTATGCTTACGCAACACATGCCGTATTCTCCGGAAAAGCAGCTGAAAACATCAAAAACTCTGTCATTGATGAATTTATTGTTGCTGATTCAATTCCTCTTTCAGAAGAGATTATTGCAACAGGTAAAGTTAAGCAGTTAACATTAAGCGGTATGCTAGCTGAAGCTATTCGTCGCGTAAGCAACGAAGAATCAATTTCGGCAATGTTTCATTATTAATCATTGCCAATTAAACGATTAACCTGCGTTAATTAGTTTAAAAAACAAAAACGCTTAATTGCAGTGCAATTAAGCGTTTTTTTATGCCTGAAGTTTGTTTTAATGTTGTACAAAATTCTTCCGCTACGTTATTATGGCGCGCCTTTTTTATCCCTCATTAAGATGAGCGGATAAGGTGGTTTTATCTGGTCGCAAGATAAAATCTATTTTAAATTTGAGGAACTTTATAAAGTACCCTCGTTATTGGAGTTACACCATGTCTATTAAATTAATCGCAAAAATCCGTACTGATCTAGGGAAAGGTGCGAGCCGCCGCCTACGTCATGCAGATCTAGTTCCAGCAATCGTTTACGGTGCAGACAAAGAGCCAGTATCAGTAACTTTTGAACAAAAAGAACTACGTAAAGTTGAAGCTGTTGAAGCTTTTTACTCTTCAGTTCTAGACTTAGAAATCGATGGTGTTGCAGAGCAAGTTTTACTTAAAGCTATTCAACGTCACGCATTTAAAGAACGCATTCAACATTTAGATCTTCTACGTGTTGATGCATCTCAAAAACTTCACACAACAGTTCCACTACACTTCATTAACGTAGATGCTTCAGAAGCTGTTAAAAATGGTGGTGTAGTTTCTCACATCGCTAATGAAGTTGAAGTTTCTTGTCTACCTGCTGACTTACCTTCATTTATTGAAGTTGATATCAGCAAAATGGCTATCGGCGATACAGTGCATATCTCTGACTTAACACTTCCTGAAGGTGTTGAATCAGTTGAACTAGCGAAAGGTACATCTCATGACCTGCCATTAGTTTCAATTGCACTAGCTAAGAAAGCTGCTGTAGCAGAAGAAGAAGTAGCAACTGCAGAAGCACCAGCTGCTGAATAATCGTGTCCATTACGATTAAATTGCTTGTGGGCCTGGCTAATCCAGGCCCCGAATATGCACAAACAAGACACAATGCCGGGCAATGGTATTTAAACCAATTCGCCTCTCAAGAAAATATCCAACTTAAAGCTGAAGCAAAGTTTTACGGCTTGACTGGACGCATTCAATTTGCAGGTAATGATCTGCGCCTTCTTGTACCTACTACCTTTATGAACCTTAGTGGCAAGTCTGTTGCTGCAATGGCGAATTTTTATCGTATTAAACCTGAAGAGATCCTCGTTGCACATGATGAGTTAGATCTGTCTCCCGGTATTGCGAAGTTTAAACTCGGTGGCGGTCATGGCGGTCATAACGGCTTAAAAGATATTATCTCCAAACTCGGCAATAATAAAAATTTCTATCGTCTGCGAATTGGCATTGGTCATCCAGGTGACCGAAATAGAGTCAGTGGTTTTGTACTTGGCAAAGCACCAAGCAGTGAACAAAATCTGATTGACCAAAGTATTGATGAAGCTGCTCGTTGCACCCATATTTTAGGGCAAGACGGACTAGCAAAAGCGATGAATCGCTTACATAGTTTTAAAGCTGAATAATATTCCATTAAAACTATCTCTCAATTAACACAAATAACTAACAAAATAGGATACTAATCATGGGTTTCAAATGTGGCATCGTCGGCTTACCAAATGTTGGTAAATCAACATTATTTAACGCGCTAACAAAAGCGGGCATTGAAGCTGCAAACTTTCCATTTTGTACGATTGAGCCTAATACTGGTATCGTGCCTGTTCCTGATCCTCGCCTTGATCAATTAGCTGAAATTGTAAACCCGCAGCGCGTATTGCCTACAACAATGGAATTTGTTGATATTGCCGGTTTAGTTGAAGGCGCATCAAAAGGTGAAGGCTTGGGTAATAAATTCCTTGCGAACATTCGTGAAACAGATGCAATCGGTCACGTTGTACGTTGTTTCCAGGATGATAATATCGTTCATGTGGCGGGTAAAATCCATCCTAAAGATGATATTGAGATCATCAATACCGAACTGGCACTTGCTGATTTAGAAAGCTGTGATCGCAGCCTGTTACGTATCGCTAAAAAAGCGAAAGGTGGCGATAAAGATGCCAAATTTGAAATGCCTGTTTTGGAAAAAATTAAAGCACATCTTGAAGCTGACGGCATGGTACGCGGTCTTGATTTAACTAAAGAAGAAAAAGAAGCGGTTGCTTACCTTAACTTCTTAACAGGTAAACCAACCATGTACATCGCTAATGTTAGTGAAGATGGTTTTGAAGATAATGAATATTTAGATCAAGTTCGTGAAATTGCAGAGCAAGAAGGTTCTGTTGTCGTGCCTGTTTGTGCTGCCATAGAGTCAGAAATTGCTGAGCTTGATGAAGAAGACAAAAAAGAGTTCTTAGAAGGTATTGGTCAGGAAGAGCCGGGCTTAAACCGTGTAATCAACAGTGGCTACGAGTTACTGCATTTACAAACCTACTTTACAGCAGGTGTAAAAGAAGTTCGTGCCTGGACGGTTAAAGTGGGTGCAACAGCACCTCAGGCAGCAGGTGTTATTCATACCGATTTTGAACGTGGTTTTATCCGTGCTGAAATTATTGGTTTTGATGATTTTATCGAATACAAAGGTGAAGCGGGCGCAAAAGAAGCGGGTAAATGGCGTTTAGAAGGCAAAAACTATATCACTAAAGATGGTGATGTTATCCACTTCCGCTTTAATGTTTAAGCAATAGTTCAAACTATCTGTACAAATATAATAAAGGCAACTTCGGTTGCCTTTATTTTTCCGCCAAGCAACTCCACAGCATGCTATAACTACCTCTATTGCGCCACCTGAAGGTGATGCAGTAGCAAATGCTCGTATGCCTATCCCCTAGTATTGGACGGTGTAAATATTTCCTTATCTTGAAAACTGCTATCTGCTCGATCCAACCAAGTATATTCAGAGATTGGAAGATCCTGAGGTTTGAATATTTTTAAAGTGTCCAGCAGTTCCTGGGCTTGCTTAAAATAAAGAAAGTGAAAAGTAATCCAAGATAAACTTCATTTATAGGCTTGTTCATAAAATTTGCATCGCCAGCATATTAGCTCGTTATTATTAATTGATACAAAACCAGATTTGCTATTGTTCAGCCTTGCACTTGCTTTTATAAGGAGATCTACAGTTAATTTTAGATTAAAGTAGGATTTAACATTTATAAAACAGGTAATCACTAATGACAGAATTTGAAAAAATGCAATTAGGATTGGATTACGATGCACTGGCCCCTGAATTTAATCAGCTACGCGATCAGGCTTTTGCGCTTTTGCAAAGCATCAACCAACGCCAGTTCAATAAGGCAAAACCATACTTTAAGCAGCTTTTAAAAAGTTTTGGCGAAAACAGCATCATCTGTCCGCCCTTCCTATGTGAATATGGAAAAACCATTTCAGTCGGTCGAGATACCTATATCAACATGGGGGTCACCATGTTAGATAATTCACCGATCACTATTGGCAGTCATGTATTAATTGGTCCTAGTACACAATTTTATACGCCTTCTCATCCAATTGATCATCGCAAACGCAGGAACTGGGAAATAACATGTTTGCCGATTACCGTTGAAGATGATGTTTGGATTGGTGGTAATGTGTCTGTTTGTCAGGGGGTGACCATTGGTGCCCGTTCAATTGTTGCAGCTGGTTCAGTAGTAACTAAAGATGTTGCTCCAGATACTATGGTTGGTGGACAACCAGCCAAACTTATCAAACGTTTGGATTAGGCTCATATATACAGGGTTGCTGTTTCACTTGGCAAGTGAAACAGCAAATAAGCATCTAACTATCTTCGATAAATTGGTACTGAGCATCTAACTTACTGTAACCCGCTCCACTCCCCTTTTGCACATGGATCTGCTTATTAATACGCTCTTTAAGTGCATCTACATGGGAAATGACGCCGATTAATTTACCCGTTGCGTTTAACCTTTCCAGTGCATCAAGGGCTATTTCCAAGGTGTTCGCATCTAATGTGCCAAAGCCTTCATCTAAAAACAGTGATTCTATTTGCGTTTTATGACTGACCAGATTAGACAAGGCTAACGCCAAGCCAAGGCTCACTAAAAAGCTTTCTCCACCTGATAAGGTTTTTACATCACGCAGTGCATTTGCCTGCCATAAATCAATCACCTGCAATGCTAAGGGTTCATCAATATTACGCTGTAATTGATAACGCTGATGCAGATTCGCCATCTCTTTATTGGCAAGATAAACTAAATTATCCAAAGTCAGGCCTTGTGCAAAAGTTCTAAATTTACTGCCATCGGCAGAGCCAATCAGTTTATTAAGCATTGCCCACTGCTGCGATATCTCTTTCTGTTTTTGTTGCTCTACAAGCAACGCGGCTTGCTGTGCTTTTAAACGAATGTCAGCTTGTAATTTTCCTTTTAGCTCAACCAATTGATCATTTAACAGATCATAAGCTGACTTTTGCGCAGCTAATTCATTTTCTAACGTTATTGAATCTTTTTCTGTCACCAATAGCTTAATATGATTTTCCAGGTTCTGTTTTGCCGAATTTAAACGTGTCAGCTCTGTTAACAATTGCTCGTTAAGTTGCTTTTGCTGCTGCAATAAAGTGCTTAACTGAGCTGCAGATAAACGAGAATCAATAAACGCTTGCTGATCAGTAAAAGCACTCTCTGTTAATAACTGCTCAAAAACAGCTGACAGTGTTTGCTGTTGTTTTTGCAGCGCTACTTGTTGATTATTTTGTTCCGCCATCTGCCCTGACAAACGGGCATATTCGCCTTCAATCTCTTGTGATTTTTTATTGGCGATCTCTAGCAACTGAGCTAATTGTAGTTTTTCAGATTCAATTTTATCTCGTATCTGCTGCTGACTTTGCTGACCAAATTCAGCCAGCCTTTGCGCCTGCAGCTGTTGCAGTTTTTCCTGATTAGCTTGCCATTGCAGCCGCAGCTGCTGTAAGGATGTTTCTATATGCCCCTGCTGTTGTTTGTGCAGCTCTAATTCATGCCCCTGCTTTTCCAGCAAGCTTTGCAGGGTCACCTGCTGTGCCTGCATCGACTGATACAATACGATGCTGTTTTTCTGTTTTTCAATCCATAGCTCAGGATTAGCGAATAATTTATCTACTTCAACGGGCTCATTTAATAACAGCTCGGGTAACTGCTGCTTAATGCTGTTTTGATTCTCTTCAAGTTGAACGAGTAATGCTTGTTGCTCTTTTTGCAGACGTTGCTGTTCATTTTCATAAACCCTGCTTTGGCTATTAAGCTGCTGCTGCTTATTATCATTATCATGAACTTGCAGCGTTAAGCCCTGCACCGCTTGTTGCAATGCGGGTAAGCCCTCTTCTATCTGCTGTAATTGTTTTTGCAGATTTTCAATATTACTGCGTTTTTCTTGTAAATTCTGCCCTAAAAACAGTAAATCTTGCTGGCTATTTTCTTGATATTCAAGTGTTGCTAAATAAGGGCTTGCTTGCCATTCCGATAATAGCAGTGCAAGAGATTCGTTAAGCTGTTGCGCTTGTGCTTGATATGTTTTTAGTTGCTTGGCATCGGCTTTGCTTTGGGCTAATAAATCCCGGTAATCATCACGCACTTTATTTAATTGCAGCTCTTTTTTCTGCAGTGCTAACTGCGTTTCCGGTACATCTAAAGGCTGATAATCGAGTATGGCAGGATGCTCACATGAGCCACATAATGGACAAGGCTGATTTTCCTGTAATTGTTTCTTAAGATCACTTAGTTGTGCAAGAACTTGTTCTTGTTCTAACAGTTTCTGCAAGGCAAGTGTTTGCGCTTTGCATTCTTGCCCGGCAAGTTCTGCAACGTTAAGCGCCTGCTGATTGCTATTAATCCCCAGTTCTAAATCAGTAATGCATTTTTGCGTAGCTAATAAGCGCCCTCGGGTTTCATCTAACTGCCGAGTCAAAGAAAGTGCCTGCTGATTTTGCGCTTGCTGTTCAAGTACCTGCATTAATGACTCATTTACCTGCATTGAACTGCTGAATTGAAAATCCTTTAATAGGCTCTCTTTTTGTTGTACTTGGACCTGCAAAGCCAACTGTTGTACTTGTAACTGTTGTGCACTTTCACTCGCTTGCCTGTTATGCTCAATCAATAGGCTTTGCTGGCTATTTTGCTTCTGCTGCATCTCTGAACTGGCTAGTTTTAGCTTATTTAATTGCGCTTGTTGCTTTATATACAGTGAAAATTGTTGTTCGATAACAGGTAATGTCTCTTGTAAATCCTGTGACACTTGCTGTTTCTGCAAGCTGTTATTGAGTTCATGCAAAGCAATAGTATTGATATTTTGCTTTTCAAGCCCGGCATCTAACCTCTTTTGACTGGCAGTTAATAAATCCGTTTGTTTATCAAGCTCGATCGATTGCTCTGAACACTGCAAAGATAATTGACTGATTTTCACATCTAAAGGTACCAACTGTTCTGTCAGTTGCATTAATTTAAATTGCTGCTCTTTTTGTTGTGATTTTTCCTGCTCAGTTAATTTTCCAACTTGATTTTTAGCTTCGACTAACTGCTTATTTGATGCCTCTCTTTTTTGTTGACTGAGCGACAATTGCTCACTATTGTGCTGCAGCTGCTTACGATTTATTAGCAGATCTTGGTAAGGTTGCTCCAGTTGCTTGGCTTTTTCAGCCAGTTCAATGGCTAATACCTTATCTTTAAAAGCAATCGACGCTTGCTCGCAAGTTTGCAGCGTTTTCAGCTGCGTCTCTACTTGAGACTTTAATAGCTCACCGTTTTTTAACCATAATAATGCGTATTCAATACTTTTTGAGCTTGTTTGCAGCGTTTGTTTTTCAATTTCAAGCGACGCGACTTGCTCTTTTAATTGTTCGACCTGCAGATCAGAAAGCACCTCTAATACATCAGCTTGCTTAATTAACAGCTCTAACTCGGCCTGCACCTGTTTATTTCGCTCAAAAACATGTTTAGCAATTTCACAATAAATTTCAGTGCCAGTTAACTCTTCTAATAATTCCGCACGCTCTTTCGGACTGGCATTTAAAAATGCCGCAAATCCACCTTGCGCTAATAACATCGATTTAGTAAATCGAGAGAAATCGAGTCCTGTAAGCTCAATCACTTGCTTTAGCACTTCACTGCTTTTGGTACATAAAATATCACCATTTATTTCAGCTAACTCACATTGCGGCGCTTGTAACTTACCTGTTGCGCTTTTTCTCGCTCTTTTCTGCTCCCAAAAAACCCGATAACCTTTGCCTTTTACACTAAATTCAACTTCCGATGAACAATCTCCGGTCCCGCGCGTCATCAGTTCATTTTTACTTTGCGTTAAACGATCCAGGCGCGGGGTTTGCTGATATAGCGCCAGACAAATTGCATCTAAAATGGTACTTTTACCCGCGCCCGTTTGCCCGGTAATAACAAATAATCCATTTTCAGTAAAATCGTCATCCTGAAAATCAATTTTCCACTGCCCTTTTAATGAATTTAAATTTTTGAAACGTAATGAAAGAATTTTCATGATTTATGCTCCACTTCAGAGCAAACTTCAGCGAATAGATCCGTTAATTGCTGTTTCTGTTGTTCGCTATAACCATCTTCAATCTGCAAACGATGCTCAAAAAGATCCATCGGAGTAAGATTGTCCAGTGTCGATTTTTCGTTGTCTTGCCATTGATTATTTTCATTCACTTTAGGGCTACTGATTTTTAATATTTCAATCGCACTGTCTTCTACCTGCTCACTCAATACTCCATGTACATCAGAAAGATAAAAAGCTTGCTGCAGTTTGACTTCTATCCAGGCACTTTCGCCATTTAACTTTTGTTTAAGTTGCTGCAGCTGTTCAATCACTGACTCTAAATCGCCACTTATTACCTGCATATTCTGAAAATTGGGTATAATGATTTCATTGACGGTCAAAGGCGAGTTTTCATCAAACTCGATAACATTGATTTTTTTCTGCTGTTTGCTTTCATCAAAACTTAATGCAATAGGTGAACCGCTATAACGAATATATTCTGATTTTTGTACCTTTTGTGCACGGTGCAGATGACCAAGCGCAATATAGTCAAAATCAGGGAAGAGTGAAGCTGGAAATGCAGTCAGAGTACCAATATAGATATCACGTACAGATTCAGAAACAGAGCAGCCAACTGCAGTTAAGTGCCCGGTTGCAATGATTGGTAATTTCGTCTGTGTAGATTGGCTTTTAGCTAGCTCATAAATTTTTTGATACGCATTATGAATGCCTTGTTGTAAATTCATTTGCTTTTGTTCAGCCGACATTCCTTGTTCACTGCTCATTACATCCTGAGCGCGTAAAAAGGGTAACGCGCAAACCAATGCCTTTTGCTTATTATTTTCATCTAGCAGTGCAATAATATGCTCATTTAAATCATCACTTAATCCCGCAAGTACCGATACATTTAATACTTGTAAAAGATCTTTGCTTTCATTTAATACTGCAACACTATCATGATTACCTGAAACAATAATGAGATGGCGGCAAAGGCTCTTCTGCAATCTGACGATAAAGTCACTATATAGTTTACGCGCATATGAGGGTGGTGAAGCACTATCGAATATATCACCGGCCACAATCACAGCCTCTATACTTTCCTTTTTGACAACTTCAAGCAACCAGTTTAAAAAAGCCAAATGTTCGGCTTCTCTGGTTTTCATCATAAAATACTGACCAAGGTGCCAATCTGACGTATGTAATATCTTCATTTAATGCTCTCGTTACGGCTGTATACCCAAGCTACCTCAAGATGCAAGAATCAGCAAGTCGATAAATGATGAGATTCTAGGCAGAAGGTTGATGATCTAGTCATTCTAAATCAAAGCCTTCTAACAACGAAGATCATCGTTTATCGCCTTGCCCTTCGGGAGTTTCGCCCGAAAGCTAGCACTGCGTTGCAACACTTGAAAAGGGAATAACCATTCTCATCATGTTGCGTCTTGTTCTAGCATCCGGGCGAAACTCTGAATTTGCATCTTGAAGTAGTTTGGGTATATATCTCAAACCACCTGGTATTGGGATATTTAATGCCATCAAGTTTACCAACTTCATACTTAGAAAACCGTTTTTCAAATATAAAATAAAGTAACTGCAGATAATAAGCTGTATTCGCAAATAGGGATCTGTCCTTTAATTAAAAAAAGCATTTTTAGCAGCCTATTCGCTGTTTTTTGTTCAAAATAAGATCAAGATGATTAGCAATTAAGCAAACGAAATAAAAATCACATTTTTTAACAAAAAATAGTTGACGGCAATCATCGATATCCGCATAATGCGCCCCATCGAAACGACGACTGCTTAGCAGGATGAGTTAAGATTAAAGTAAATAGAATGGCTAAATAGCTCAGCTGGTTAGAGCACATCACTCATAATGATGGGGTCCCAAGTTCAAATCTCGGTTTAGCCACCATTTACTTTA
>NZ_CEZLMY010000064.1:0-2353 GCF_983033635.1 Psychromonas sp.
GTAAAACTGTGTCTGCTTGATTCTCATATTCAACGATTCGATAACCACCAATAATGAGAATTAACCTCAAGCGAAAGCCTGCCAATATTTATTAGCTTACGGTATTCGTTTTACAAAACGATGCAGATTGACGCGGAGATAACTGCTTCAGAGATAGCGCAAAGCGACGCATGTTATCAATAGTGGCTTTTTTACAGGCATAAAAAAACCACATTATATAATGTGGTTTTTTTTGCTATCACTATCTGAAAATTTAGCGCTAGCAATTACTCGGGTAAAACGGCGTTATGGTAGACGTTTTGCACATCATCACAGTCTTCAAGCATATCCATGAATTTTTCAAATTTCTCAACATGTTCAGGTGTAATATCTGTATCAGTTTGCGGTACAAATGTTACTTCTTCAACATCTAATTCAAGATCCGGGTAGGCATCATTAAGTGCTGTTTTTGCTTTGTAGAATTCAGTATGAGGACAAAATACCGTGATATTTCCATCTTCACTTTCAACATCAGTGACATCAACGTCAGCCATCATTAATGCTTCTAAAACAGCTTCCTCATCGGAGCCTTTAAATACAAACACGCCCTGATGTTCAAACATATGTGCAGCTGTGCCTGGTGAACCGATTTTAGCACCTGTTTTCATAAAACAGTTACGCACATCAGTCCAGGTCCGTTTATTATTATCGGTTAAACAGTCAACGATAACGCTGCAGCCGCCAGGACCGAAACCTTCGTAAGTAGCACGTTCGTAATCTTCTCCGCCGCCGCCTTTGGCTTTTTCAATTGCACGTTCGATAACATGTGTCGGTACCTGGTCTTTTTTTGCACTTTCAATTAAACGGCGTAATGAAAGGTTACCATCAGGATCGAATCCGCCATTTTTCGCAGATACGTAGATCTCTTTACCGTATTTTGAATAAACTTTGGTTTTGGCGCCCGCAGTTTTCGCCATTGACTCTTTGCGGTTTTGATATGCTCTTCCCATCTGATCAGACTCTTTTTGTTAGTTGGTTAATATTTAAGGCGCAAATTTTACCTTGTAATTGCGCTTCTGCGCTAGTGTGAAATTAATAAATATTGAACTGGATGAGAAATTGTCCTCTATAATTAATATTTGTTTAATAGTTAAACAATATAAGGATGCTTGATGCACAATAAAATAGCGGAAATCTTCAAACAATTGAATAATGTTTTATTGGGAAAGGAGGAGCAGACTAAATTAGCTTTAGTTTGTCTGCTTGCCGACGGGCATCTTTTAATCGAAGATCTGCCTGGTATGGGTAAAACTACGCTTGCATCTGCCTTGGCACAAACACTTGGGCTTGATTACCAACGTGTGCAATTTACCAGTGATATGTTACCTGCAGATATTCTTGGTGTGTCGATATTTGATAGCAATAAACAGCAGTTTAATTTTCATAAGGGCCCCATTTTCAGTCAGGTATTATTAGCGGATGAAATAAATCGCGCCAGTCCTAAAACACAAAGTGCATTGTTAGAGGCGATGGAAGAGAGGCAGATATCTCTAGACAGTGAAACATATATATTGCCAACGCCCTTTTTTGTTATTGCGACACAAAATCCGTTAGATCAAGCAGGGACTTTTCCCTTACCTGAATCTCAGTTAGACCGATTTATGATGCGTATTGAGCTTGGTTTTCCGAATATGGATGCGGAATTACAAATGCTAAAAGGGCATTTGGGGTCAGATAAAAAAGAGAAAATATCGGCCATTATAAATCTTGACGAGTTGCAGGCGATGCAAGCTGCTGTAGATAAAATTCAAGCCAATGAGACGGTTTTAAATTATCTGTTACGCCTGATTCATGAAAGTCGTTACAGTGGTATTTCAGCCAATCCGTTATCACCTCGTTGCAGCAAAATATTACTGCAAGCTGCTAAAGCGATGGCTTTTATTCAGCAAAGAGATTATCTCATTCCCGAAGATATTCAGGCGGTCTTTGTTGCGGTGACCGATCATCGTTTAGCGGGGGTAAATGGTGATAAACAAGGTAATAAAGCACTTAGTCAAACATTGCTAGACAGTGTTGATCCGCTTGGTTAATTTATGAATAAAAGTTTTAAACTAACAGCACCGTTAAAAAGGCTAATCGCACGGCGTTTCGAGCGCTGGTTAACTGCGCGAATGCCGGCGCAAAATAGTTTCACCTTAAATCATGCCAATACTTTTATTTTTCCCTCTAAATTTGGTCTGCACTTTTTAGTGCTCTGTTTTATTCTGTTTTTGCTTGGTACTAACTATCAAAATAATTTGATTTTGTTTGTGCTGTTTTTCCTGTGCAGCTTTATGGTGACTTGTCTGCTTTTAAGTTATCAGAATATTGCAGG
>NZ_CEZLMY010000064.1:2363-8828 GCF_983033635.1 Psychromonas sp.
GCAAATCAGGTTAAAGCTCAGTTTGCGGGCCAGGATTGTGTTTTTTGTTTACGTATCATTAAAAATCTTAGCCCCGGGCAACAGATTGATTTTTATTTTCAAAATCCAAGTTCGCCGCTTAAATCGGTAATAAGTGAACAGCAAGTGTTAGTTTATGGTTTGTCTAATAAAAGAGGCTGGTTTAATCCGGGCAGAGTGACCATACGTTCAACATTTCCTTTTGGCTTATTTACGGTGTGGACGCATCTTGATTTTGGGTTGTGCGCTTTATTATATCCAAAGCCACTCGAAAGTGATCAACAGCTTGTTAGTTTATCTGCTGAGCAAACCAACCAGGGGTTAACAAATGCAGCTCTTGGTTTTGAGCAGTTTTCTACGCTAAAAAGTTATCAACCCGGTGAGTCATTAAAATCGGTTGCATGGAAACAGGTGGCACAAGGGCGAGGTTGGTTTAGTAAGCAGTTTGAACAATCACAAGGTGGTGATGTGCTTTTAGATCTGGCCTTATATACAAATTTAGATTTGGAAACAAAACTCAGTTTACTCTGTTATCAAGTGATTGAGTTGGAAAAAAATGATGTCAGTTATGCTTTGAAACTCGAGACTAAAACAACTGCAACTGACCATGGTTTACAACATAAAGAGTTGTGTTTAAAGGCACTGGCGCTATACGGACTAAGCGGATGAAAGAGTTTCTTAATCGCTTCAGTTTATCGCTAATTATCCTAACTTATATTGGTGTGGTTAGCGTGTTATATGCTCATCTGCAGCCATTATTAGTTTTCTTTGGTCTGCTATGTAGTCTTTGGCGTGTGCTTAACTTTTATGGACGTTTACCCCTGATGCCAACGCTATTACTGACTCTGATTGCGATGGTGAGTAGTTTAGTCACTATCTTGCTAGTATATCAGCAGGGGGTCTTTAACGTTATGCTGCATCTGATTATGTTAGGTTTTAGCTTGAAATTTTTGGAGCTGAAATCAATCCGCGATGTGCATTATTTTGTTAATACAGGGTTTGTGTTAGTAGCGCTGTTTTTTATCTTTAATTACTCGATTGTTATGGCTATCCTTGGTGCTTTATTAACGCTTTTATTGTTAGCGATACTGTTAAGTATTCATGGGACAAGTTTAGCTAGCGCCAGTTTTATGAAATTACTGCTTAAAAGCAGCCTGGTAAGTTTACCGCTCGCACTGGTCCTATTTGTTGTTATTCCGCGTTTCCCCGTTTTATGGAAAATGCCGTTACAAAAACAGGCTGTCACGGGGTTAAGTGATCGTGTCACTCCCGGTCAAATTGCAGAATTAAGCCGTTCCAGTGAACTGGCTTTTCGTGCCTCATTTTCCGGGGAGCCGGTAAGCGAAAGTGAGCGTTATTGGCGGGTGATGACCTTAGATGATTTTGACGGACAAACCTGGTCGCAAAGCCACAGTAAAAAAGCGCAGGAGCAGCAAGCTAAAAAAGGGCAAGGGGTTCGCTTTAAATTAAGCGCCTGGAAAAACAGTTATGATTTGATTGTTGAGCCGCATTACAATTATTGGGTTCCGGCGCTTGATTATGCAGATCCAAGTTTGGGGCGGGTTAGTTTAAATGATTATGCTTTACGAAATATAACACCCGTGGTCAAAAGAGAGCTCTTCAATGTTAATTTATTTCAACAGATTAAAGCAAGGCAGTTAACAAAAACAGAAAGGAAACAACTGCTCAGCGTTCCCACGCAAGGTAATCTTAAAACACAACGCTGGATTGCAGCTAAGCTAAAGCTGGGATTAGATAAACAGCAGATTCTTAAGCAGCTGCTTATTAACTTTTCAACAGAAAATTTCCGTTACACACTCAAACCACCGCCACTGGGCATCGACCAGGTTGATGATTTTCTGTTCTCAACACAAGCCGGCTTCTGTGTGCATTATGCCAGTAGCTACCTTTATGTTGCACGGCGTTTAGGGGTTCCTGCGCGCATGGTAACGGGGTATTTGGGGGGCGAGTGGCAAGCTGAAGATAAGTTTATCTCTATTCGTCAATATGATGCTCATGCATGGGTGGAAATTTGGAAAGGGGAACGCTGGATTAGGGTAGATCCGACGGCGTATGTTGCCCCAGAACGCGTTGAGTTTGGGTTAGAGCAAGGTTTATCAAACAGTGACGAGTTTTTAGCGGATGAGTATTTATCGTTACAGAAATGGCGAAATATAAAACTATTAAATCAACTGCGCACAAGACTCGCGCAGTTAGATTATTTATGGGCAACATGGGTTATTAATTATGACAATCAGAAACAGCTACGCTTAATGCAGTCTTGGTTTGGTAAATTTCAATGGTTAAACTTGCTTTACGCAGTATTAATGATGATGTTTCTGGTGTTTATAATTATTGTTTTACTGATATTTAAACCCTGGGTACGACGTAAATTAAGTGCGCAAGATAAGCTTTATCTGCGATTACAGCGCTATTATGCAAAAAGAGGATTGCTCAGGGGGAAAGGACAAACCGTCACTGAGTTTTGCAAAGAAGCCAGTTCCCAATCTAAACTGCCCGCCACACAGTTTGAAAATTTTGCATGTAAATACAACAGCTTAAAATATGATGTTGATTTGTCGGCCAGTAAACGTAAAAAGCAGCTTAAACAGTTACATTTTATCTGCAAACAATTACTGAACGGCTGAACTGTTAATAAGTTAAGCAAAACTTATTTAAGGTATGGCTCGGCTAATAATTTGTAATCTTTTACACTGACTTTAGTCGGTCCATAAGTACGTGCGCTGCGGAATGTATCGCGTCCTATGGAAATAGACACATCACTGTGTAGCTCTTTTTGAGTGATAACTTTGGCATTTTCGAAATACAGCTGTAAATCGGCAAGGTTATTTTCCTGCTCTGTTTTCAGTGCGGTTAACTGTTTTTTTACCTCTTCTTTGGTGAGCATTAAACGTGCGTCTAGAACCTGTTTTTTCTCTGATGCGGGTAATGCATCTATTTTGCGTTGCGCATCAATTAAATGCTGTAATTTTTCCTGCTCCTGCATAATGGTGGTTTTAATCAGTTTTTTAGTTTCCATAAGTTTTGGATATAAACCAACCAGATCAATAATGGTTTTGCTGCCTGCACTTGCGCCAAGTGTTACTGTGTTAATGCCATGGTTGCTGCATAACATACCGCCTAATATTGTACCTTTGCTACCAGCCTCATCTTTAACATTTATCTCGCCCTCACAAATCACATGGCAATGTAATAACTGCTTATGGATATTCACATCGAGTCCGGCGTGAATTTTTGAATATTGACTGAAGTTGGCAATAACAGATCCTTTGCAGTTGACCTCACAAGAGAAATTGTGACTGCCGAATTCTACTTGACGTCCTAAAATTCCTTTACCAACAATCAGATCACCACCACACTCAATTTGTGCCGATTCAATAAAACCAGAAACGGTAACATCTCCTGTTGCAGTTACTTCCATACCATCGCAAATATCACCTTCAACAATGATACTGCCTTTATAATTAACATTACCGTAACCTACATTAACGTTTTCGACCATTAAAACATCATCGACCATCATGCCGTTGTTCAGCACTTTTGGGATACCGGAGATGGTGGCAAGAAGTAGGTTTGGATCTGTTGCACAAAGCTCAGTATTTTCGCCGACCTCTAAGGCAAAGTCTTTGCCTGGTTTATGCTTAACTGTTTCAGCTGTAACAGAGATACCGGAACTACCTTCGTTATACGGGATTTTACGCATCAGTTCACTGCCGGGTTTAACGGTAATCAATTGCCCGAGATTACGCATATCAACGCGTCCATCTTCAGTTTTTTGGGGTTTCAATAATCGTTCTCTGGGGGTCTCAACTAAACGCTTAAAAGTAGCATCGCTGCCGTTAATTGCTTGTGTGCCTTTGGCTACGGTTACTTGGTAGATGGTGCCTGGTTTTGCCTGCTGTGATTTGTCTATAAGTAAAGCGATAGCTTTTGCATTGATACCATGGCTAATTTTCAGTTCATCCATCTCATTTTTTAATTGCTCGGCAGTGACAGCTAAACCATCATAAGCGGAGATGATTTGGGCTTTAGCAATCATTTTAAGCGGATCAAATTCGATGCTTAATTGTGCATCAAGGCGATCGGCAATGGCAATTGATTCCAGTTCAGCCCCGCGCTTACTTTCTCTCTCAAGGCGGTGAAAGTTCTGAACAGCTTCTTTAATGCCGTTTAGGTTCAGTTTCAGATTGGTATAATCAGATTGCTGGAAAATTTTAGTTAAACTATCCACAGTGACTTCATCTTGAACGGGGGTGATCAAGAGTAATAACTGCTGTTTATCAGTAGATAAACGAAGCATATTAGTTGAAAGTGGTTGCTTATTTTCCATGTCATTTATTCTTATAATGTTCAAGCCAGATTATATGTAATCGCAATGTAATAATTAATTTATAAATCACTTAAGGGAGTGCAAAGCATTTTAGACAAGGCGGATGATTGCAAGAATCGTTACTCAATTATCAAATCATATCGCACAGTAAAAAGTGTTTTGATTGCAGTCCATCTGGATGGGATAGGGCCCCATTTTATTTTTGTATCAATTAGTTACATTGTATTAGTTTATTAGAATATAAATATATTTTATAAACTAATTGAAAAGGAAAAAATTAACCGAATTTTTATTGAAAATATAGGCGGCGGTAACATTCTAAGCGAGTAAATACTCTGAAATTAACCTTGCATCACAACTTTTTTGATTGCGACAGGGCATTTGCACTCGTTATCTATTGATAGGGCTCAACGACTAATATAGCGTTTTTAACGCAGATTTTGCTTGCAGCGTAACTGTGTCCGGCACGGAAGATATTGTCACCTATCGAAATAGATACGTCACTATGTAATGCTTTTAATACCTGGACATTAGTGTTATTTAAATATTGTTGTCTTTCAAAATAGTTATCTTCTCGTGCATTATTAAGTTTTAACAGCTGTTTTTTTGTCTCTTTTACAGTAAGCGTCAGGCGTTCATCTAACAGTTGTGTTTTCTCGGAATTACCGATATTAGTGAGTTTTCGTTGTGCACTAAGTACAGCCCGTAATTTTTCCTGTACTAGGTTGATAGCGGATTTAATACGTTTTTTGTTATCTAATAACTCCGAGTAGGCACCAATCAAGTCAATGGTTGTTTTAATCCCGGCTGGTGCGCCGAGTGTGACGGTGCAAATACCTTTGTCGGCAGATAAAAAGCCACCAAAAATTGTTCCTTTATTTCCCTCTTCATCTTTAACGTTGATATAACCTTTGCTATATACATGACAATGCAGTAATTGGTACTTGAGGTTTAAATCCTCTCCAATATTGATAGTTGAATATTGAATAAAGTTAGCAAAAAGAGAGCCTTCGCAACTTATATTAGAAGAAAAATCGTCACAACCATTTTTGACCGGATGTCCTAATATTCCTTTAGTAACGAACAGATCGCCGCCACATTGGACTTTTGATGACTCAATAAACCCAATCACAGTGATATCACCTGTTGCAATTATCTCCTTACAATTGCAAATATCCCCTGCAATAATAAGGCTTCCTTTATGGTTAATATGAGCAGAATCAGCATTAAGGCTATCAAGCATTAACAGTTCATCTACTTCCATGCCCCTATCTAATTGTATTGGTGTTCCTGCTGTTGTGGCTAGCAAAATATTTTCATCAGAATCACTGATGGCAGTGTTCTTACCAACTTCGAATATATAATCATTAGCTGGTGTATGTTTAATTATTTCGCCTGTAACAGTCATTCCATCGTGACCTTTGCAAGAAGGGTATCGTCGCATCAATTGATCACCTTCTTTGACAGATATCAACTTACCAATTTTACTCATATCAAAACTGCCATATTGCAGGTTTATGGAATTTATCAATATATCTTTAGGCGCTTCCAGTAAACATTCAAAATAGCTATCAATGCCATTAACGGCTTCAGGACCTTTAGCGATAGTTATTTGATAGGCTGTACCAGGCTTTGCTTGTATCGATTTTTTTATAAGTTGCTTTATCGCCTGCTGTGAAATGCCTATAGTAATATGTAGTTCATGGATCGCATCCATTACTTGTTGATAGGTGATTGCATTGCCTTCAAAAGCAGAGATGATCTTTGCTTTTGCGCTGATTTTTAGCGGATCAAAAGTAATGTCTAATTCCGCATCGCGGCGCTCTGCAATAACAATAGATTGAAACTTAGTGTTACCTATTACTTCATTTTTGATATCTTTAAAGCAGTGAACAGCCTTATTCAGGCCATTTTTTTTCAGTCTATAATTTGCATAATCAGATTTTTTTATAAGATTAATTATATCGGCCGCGCTTACATCTTCACGAACGAGTGAAATCAAGAGCAATAGTTTTCGTTTATCTTGCGATAAACGAAGCTGGCTCGTTGAAAGTGAGAGTATTTTATCCATAATATTTTTCTTATTAAAATTTAAC
>NZ_CEZLMY010000064.1:8838-19036 GCF_983033635.1 Psychromonas sp.
AGGTATCAGAACACATTTTAATATAAAAAATATCTCACCGTGATTTTTCCATCACAATTTAAAGACAAATAACACTCTTGGTTATCTTTTAATTTGAAATGATTAGCCCATCACGCTTTATTTGCCGGGTAATAACTTTAGTTAGCAACTGGTATGACCAACAACAGTCGCTATGAACTGCAAGATAACATCGAACAGCCAATTTTATTTCGCGCCCAATCAGGACGTTTTTTCGCGTAATCCTGGTTTTCTGCCTGCTCTTGATAGGGATTTTGTAAAATGATTTGCAGCTTTAAAATTTCACTAAAATCGCCTTGTTCGGCAAGTTCAATCGCTTGTTGTGCGATGTAATTGCGCAATACATATTTAGGGTTTACCTGGTTCATCGTCTCTGCGCGTTGCAGCTGCGTTAAACCATCAAAATTGATACGCGCCAGATAGCGTTCCAGCCACTGACTGAAACTCTGTAAATACTGAGTATCAAGTCCCGGTAAGTCGTAATAACAAGGAGCAAAGAGCGCTAACCATTGACTGTGAGATTGCAGATCGAGATCATTGGCAACGTTAGCGAGCAGACGATAAAAGAGAGTCATATCGGTTTCAACTGCAGTTAACAGTTTTTCTAAAGATTGAAACAGCTGTAAGTCACTTTGTCCCTGATACGCTTTAAAACCTAATTTTGCAGCCATCATATTGCACCATCTGTTTTGATAGTTAATGGCATAATCACTCATTATTGCTTGTAATGGCTCGGCTTCACCAATTAATGGAAATATCGCGTTAGCCAGTTGAAAAAGATTCCATTGGCCTATTTGTGATTGGCCGCCAAAGCGGTAGCGTTTTTCATGTTCATCTGTGGTATTTGGCGTCCAGTTTAGATCAAAATCATCAATCCAGCCGTAAGGACCGTAATCAATGGTTTCACCAATAATCGACATATTATCAGTATTCATAACTCCATGAACAAAACCCACACGCATCCAGTGCACGATCATCTCACTAGTGCGATTACAAATTTCACTAAACCAGTCGAGGTAAAGATCTGCAGTGAAGTTACCCTCTGTTGTTAACAGATGGGGAAAATCAGCTTTGATACTGTGTTGTACTAATTGTATTAAAAGTAGTTGATCACCACGCGAAGCGGGCAGTTGAAAGCTGCCAAAACGCAGGAATGAAGGAGATACACGGCATACAACCGCACCAGACTCAAACGCGGCATTACCGTCATACATTTTATCGCGTACTACTTGTTCACCGGTTAAACATAAACTTAACGCGCGCGTAGTGGGAATGCCTAAATGAAACATCGCTTCTGAACATAAAAATTCACGAATAGAAGAGCGCAAAACCGCCATGCCGTCGGCATGACGGGAATAGGGGGTTTTGCCTGCACCTTTAAGTTGTAGAGTCTGATTACCTAAAGTTGCTGTAATAAGTTCACCAAGGTTAATGGCGCGCCCGTCACCAAGCTGTCCGGCCCACTGACCAAACTGGTGGCCACCGTAGCAGTGCGCGTAACTTTGCATGCCCGGTAATAAGCGGTTACCTGTCATTACTTGTGTAAATTCTATTGAACGAATCGTCTCGCTTGAAAAACCTAATTGCGTTGCAAACTCTTGCGTCACTGCAATTAATTTTGGTGCTGCCGTTTTAGTGGTTGAAACAAAAGAATATGCTGCGTTTTCAACAGTTCTGCAATAATTATCAGTTTCCGGATCTGCTGGTAAGTTGTTAATAAAGCGATTGTCAAAAGAGAGGTCTGTCATGGTATCGGTTTCTTTATATAGTCAGATATTAATAGTATAGTAATTTAGTAGGGTATTTGCAGTAAGTAAGTGAATAAGATTTAGTTTTAGTTGCTTGAAGCTAAGTTGGCAAGTTGTTTAAACGGAAGCATAACTTAAATAAAAACAGATGTTATAATCGCCATTATTACAATTAATTTAAGTCTGCAATCGATGAAAGTGCTTCAGTATGTAAACCATTATCCCGCAAATATTGTGGATCAAGTTAAGTCACTAGTTGAGAAAAATAAACTCAGTGATTATCTGAAAAACAGATATCCGAATAAACACGCTATCAGTAGTGAAAAAGCGCTCTATGAGTATGTGCAGGATTATAAAAAGCGCTATTTAAAACAATCTTCTCCAATTAGCAAAGTAAGCTACGATCCTAAGTTGCAACTGGTAAAACATGCATTAGGTACGCATACCTATATATCACGTGTACAAGGGGGTAAGTTAAAAGCGAAACAGGAAATACGTATTGCAACGATGTTTAAGGAAGCGCCGCAAGCGCTGTTAGATATGATTGTTGTCCATGAATTGGCGCACCTTAAAGAGAAAGAGCATAACAAGGCGTTTTATAAATTATGCTTGCATATGCTGCCGGATTATCACCAGTTAGAACTGGATACGCGTTTGTTTCTTATCGAATATGAGCTTAATGGTGCTCTATACTAGGTAATAGAACAGGCTACAGCGAAGCTTTTAGTTTCTGCATCCCTTGGTCAATTGAAATAAGGGGCTGGTAACCAAGGTCATTCTTCGCCGCACTGATATCGAAATAGTGACTGGTTGAAAGCTGACGCGCTACAAAACGGGTCATAATCGGCTCCTCATTTTTTCTAAGCCCTAAATAGATCCACTCCAATATTGTACCGACGGCATAAGCCACGGAGGCCGGCACACGTTTAGTAACAGGGGCGAATCCTTTACAAGCAAGGATTTTGTTAAGCATATCGGCCATTAATATTGGTTGATCATTACTTAAAAAATAAGCTTTACCGGCACAAACCGGTTGTGATTCACTTAACTGGGCAGCAGCTAACAGATGTCCGTAGACAGCATTGTCGATATAAATGGTATCTACGAGTTTATCTGTTTTACCGACTAACTTTAGTTTGCCTGCCTTTGCTCGCTGTAAAACCCTAGGTACTAAGTGCGGATCGCCTGGTCCCCAAATCAGGTGAGGGCGTAGTGCAACAGTTTTCAGTGTTGCACAATTTGCATTTAAAACATTCTTTTCTGCAATCGCTTTAGATAAACCATAAAAATTTAAATATTGTTGTGCATACGGTGCAGATTCATCTATGCCATCTTCATCAAAGCCGCAGAAGGTTACACTTGGTGTACTGGTATAAACTAATCGCTGTATATTAAGTTCATGGCAAGCTGCTAAGATATTATCTGTTCCAGTCACATTAGGTGAAAAGTAGGATTGTTTGTTACCCCAGACACCAGCTTTTGAGGCAACATGAAAGACTAAGTCACACTCTTGCATTGCAGCTAACAGTGACTGTTTATCTGCAATATCGCCTTTGATTAACTGCACGCCCATAGCGCGTAGTTCGGGGTAATCTCCTCTGGCAAAACCAACCACGTCGATATTAGCACTACGTAAAAATCGACATAATGCTTTTCCTAAAAAACCGCCCGCGCCAGTGACAAAAACACGTTTTACCTGTGTTGATAACAGGGTTAAAACTGCTTGCTGCCTCTCATCTAACTTACTTAATTGTGGCATTGTATTAAAAGTTTCCAACTAGTTATTTATCTGCTGCTGCGCCCAAACGGCTAATTTTTCGCGGAATATTTTCGCATTGTGGCGGATATCCATCGGAAAACTTTGGTGAATTAAAAACTGTTTGATGCCTGCTGTTTGCGGGTGTCTATCAGCAATGAATTTTAATTCATTAAATAGCTTGGTAGAGTTTGTCGAGGCATTATCGTTTAGCTCAATACATAACAGCGGTTGCGTTTTTTCATTACAGGTTACTGCAACTAATGCAGTGCGTTTGATTTCTGGATGGGTATTGAATATTCGTTCACAGGGTATTGAAAAATAGCTTTTCTGTTGATTTTTATAGATTGAATTAACGGAATGTGCCTTACGACCGCAGAACCAGAGTTTGCCATGCTCATCGAGATAGCCGAGATCGCCCATACGGTGGCGTCCTGTGTTGCCGTCATCTATTTTTCCCGCAACTGTTGCTTGCGATCGTCGATAGTAGCTTAGGCTTACTTGCGGTCCTTTAACGACGATTTCACCAATCTGATAGGCTGGTAATGCCAGCTTGTCATCCCATTTCTCGATTATCTGTGTCGTAATCTTGATAATAGAAATTTCGATACCCTCTACTGCTAAACCGACACAAATACCACCGCCCGTATCGGTAATATTTTCAGTTAGTAATAGCGCAGAGCTGGTGATTTTACTAATTGGTAACGATTCTGTTGCACCATAAGAGTTAAGTAGTTCAACCCCATTATTAAGCAGCTTAGTAAAACGTTTGATTGAGGGTAGGGTTGCTGGTGCACCTGCAGAAATTACGCGTTTAAGCGAGCTTAATTTAAGGCTTTGCGCTACACCTGCTTGGCCTAATAGTTCGATTAATGCGGGGTTGGCGAACAGATTTGAGCACTGATATTTTTCAATGGCGGCAAAGATATTATTGGGATCTGCTGTGATTGGTTTACTGGCATCCATATCCGGCACAATCGAGGCCATCCCCAGTGCAGGACCAAACAGTGAAAATAGTGGAAAAGTCGCTAAATCTCGCTCACCATTTTGTATTGCATAATCATTTTTTAAAACGTTTATTTGTGCTTCGAACATTTCATGGCTATAAACAACACCTTTAGGCGTGCCAGTGCTGCCACTGGTAAACAGGATTGCAGCCATTTGCTGCGGATCGAGTTTAACCATTTGATAAGGCTGATCATTGTTACATTTTCTTAGTAAACGTTTTAAGCTGCTACCACCCCACAAACTCGATCCGGCGACAGTAATATTATGTTTAATGCTGGCTTTACCCCAGCCAAATAGTCGTCTGGCAATATGCGCTTTAGGAATGCCGATAAAAATATCAGGTTGTGCTTCGCTGAAACATTGCTTGAGGTTTTTAGTTCCCATGCCGGGATCAACTAATATAGGCACAATGCCAGCTTTAAACAGCGCAAAAGTTAATGCAAAAAAATCAATGCTTGGCGTTACCATCAGCACTGCCTTGTCACCACTTTTTAGGCCATATTGATTAAGTGCAAAAGCGATATGATCGCTACGCTGGTTAAGTGAATAAAAATTAATTTCTTGATAGGTAAGTTTGTTGAGTTTTTTCTTTTGAACAGCAACAGCAAGTGCTTTAGGCGTGTTTTTAGCTGCATCGACAAGATGACGGCAAAGGTTAGCTTGTTTGTTATTTTGCATAAATTAGTGAAGATCCACCTTAAATGTTCGATTTATCTTATCGCCATCAAATTATTGATGACGATACAGATTTTCATATTATGGGTTATCAGTCATAAATGTTTCAATGAGAGGAATAACCTGTTCGCTTGCATCTTCAAGAATATAATGACCGCAATCAGCAAATTCATTAACGGCCGCATGCGGCATTTTTTCTTTCCAAACGTCTAAGAAATGTTTATCAAAAACAAAGTCTTTTAGGCCCCAACAGATAATAGTTGGTACTTTTTGAAAGTTAGCCAGACTTTTATCAATATCAGAAACTAACTGATAGTTTTTATCATTCGGGAACAAGGGAATATCTTGCACAAAACGTAATGTTGAAATGCGGTTTTTCCAAGAGTTAAACGGCATTACATAAGCTTCGCGAATATCTTTAGGCATCGCTTTACGTTTAACACCAATATATGACGCGATTGAAGAGAATGCATTAAAACCGCGAACTAATATTGTTCCCAGCAGAGTATTACGGCAGATCCATAACGCCATCGGAAAGGTTTTTGCTTTTGGAATATGAAAAGCACCGGTGTTTAAAATAACTAACCGTTTGATTCGCTCCGGATAACGTGCCGCGTAACCCATACCAATCATGCCACCCCAATCGTGAACAACCAAAGTGATATTTTCTTTGATCTGTAAAGATTCAAGTAAAGCCTCTAAATCATCAATACGATTTTTAAGGGTGTACTCATACTCTTTATCGCCGGGCTTATCAGATAAACCGCAGCCGATATGATCGGGCACTATGCATTGATAATTTTTGCTCAGTGCTTTTACTAAATTGCGGTAATAAAAAGACCAGCTTGGATTACCATGAACCATTACGACGGGTTCACCAGAGCCTTCATTGAGGTAATGATATTGCTGACCATTACGATCTAAATAATTGCGTTTAAAAGGGAATAATGTATCTAAATTCATTTTACCACTCAAGTCCTAACATCATACAATTAAGGCCACTGCCTATACCTAAAAAGCTCACATTGTCGCCTTTCTTTAAAAAGCCTTGGTCATGTGCCATAGCTGCGGTTACGGGTAAAGAGACAGTGCCCATATTGCCTAGTTTTTGGTAAGTTGGAAACTCTTTGTGTGCAGGGATATTTAATGCTGCCAGCACCTGCTTTTGATTAGCAGAGCCAACTTGGTGACAGATAACTTTATCAACCTGCTCAACTAGCCAGTCACGTTGACTTAAAAAATGTTTCCAGGTGTCATGTGCTAGTGCCACACCTTCTTTAAGTAATGGCACTGCATTGGTACGCATAAACTCGCGGTGCAGTTTCAATCCAACTTCCTGTAAACCCCATTTACACAGATCATGATGCTCAGGTGCCGAAAGGTGGCTTGCGCCTAATAATTTATGTTGGCGTGAATTTTTCAGAGGCAAGCTGCCGTCAGTTAATAAAACAGCAACTGCGCCTGAGCCCCCTGTTAAGGTTGCTAATGATTGTGAGAAATTCTGAATAGTCGGGTTTTCAAGCATATTGTCGATAGTGATATCAACAATATGGCGAGCTGATTCACAAGATACCACTAAACCAGCTTTGATTTGGCCAAGTTCGATACGGTTAGCAATATCAAGCATGCCGGATAAAACGCCTAAACAAGCATTACTAATATCGTATATTGCGGTGTTGCTATTAACACCCAATTCTGCAGCAATACGGCAGGCTGTTGCAGGTTCGTGCTGATCCCGACACACACCAGTATAAACAACAGCGCCAATATCATTAATATTAATATCGGTTTCATCTATTGCTTTTTTAGCTGCTTCAATTGCCCCATCTGATAAACGATGATCTTTTGGCCACCAACGGCGTTCTTGAATGCCGGTTAAAGCGGCAAGCTGCCCCATTGGGATACGAAGTTTTTGATATAAAGGCGCAAGGCGCGATTCTAATTCGGTGCTTGAAATGGCATGTGGAGCCAGTTCATAAGCTAGGCTATTGATAAAAACACGGGAATATTTCATTAAACTGTTTTATTTCTCATCTATTTCACTATTAAAAGAGCAAATGTTCGGCGTACCCTTAAATCGAGGGCGTAGATTAACGCAATTCTTAATTTTAACAAAGGGCTATCCGCAAAGAATAATAGCTTTACACCTGTTTGGTGCGCTCACGCGTATTATTATTATTCAAAATTTTAGCGGTTTACCTTTTTTCAGGTAATTCACCCACTGTCTATTACCCTGTAGCGAATTTAATATTTCATTTGCTAACGGTAATGGTTCTTTGTTTATCTGACTTGCTAACATTTCAGCAAGCAAAGGAGCGCTGCATAATCCACGTGAACCTAATCCCGTTAACATATACAAATTATCGTAAAAAGGGGCATTATTAGGATTTAATGATTTTTGAGCATCTTGATAAAACAGTTTAGTCGCCTGGTAATCCGGCACAGCACCCGCATAAGGAAAATGATCGCGTGTAGTACAGCGAATACCGATATTTGCATCCTGATGATCGATCTCTATCTGCTCGACCCAGTCTTTACCTGCAATACATTTTGCTAACTTTTGTTTATTCTCAACTTGCTCCTGCTGCGAAAATGAGTCATCGACAATATGGCGCTTAAATGTCGCCCCCATGCAATGTTTTTGATCATTTGCCGGGGTTAAATATCCTTCATGGCAAAGCGTAACATTTAACTTATTGATGCCGTTAGCTGTCGGTATATGTGTTACTTGGCCGCGTGCCGCTGATAGCGGAATTGCCTGGCATTGCTTAAAATCTAATGTATCAAAACCGGTTGTGAATGCTAACAGGTCATGCTCAAAGCTGTGATCAGCGAAATTTAACGTCCAACCTTGTTGGTTTTGAGTAAAGGATTGTAATTTGTGATTAAACTTTACGGTTAAATCACCTGTCTGTTTGGCTTTATTAATAATCGCTTCAACCATCTGTTTAGGGCTTAACCATCCAGCAAGCGGGTAATATAAGGAGTATTGGCCAATATCAAGGTTGGAAATGGTATTTGTCTGGGCGATTGAACATTTACTGACAAGTTCATCTGGTAATTGTGCTTGCAGAATTTTATCAAGTTTTTTTGCAGATGCCGGATCGTAATAGAGCTGTAATAAACCTGACAAGTCAAAAGCAAATGGAAAAGAGTGAGCGATCTGCTGAATATAATTACGAGCGAATAAAAATGAATTTGCAAAGAATTGGCTCAAACTATTATGTTGACCATTTAATAGTGGATATAAAGCGCCTTGCTGATTACTGGAAGCTCCGGCCGCGAGTGATGAGTCTTTGCAGTAAAGTGTGATTTTATAACCGCGTTTGATTAATGCTAACGCCAGACAAGCACTGGCAATGCCGCCACCGATAATTGCTATATTGTCTGCTTTGATTGTTGCACTTGCGCGGTAATCCGGACCATGAGTTTTGATTTTTAAAGATGAGCTATCGAATCGCCCGACTAACATCTCGCGTTTTTTGCCATAACCTTTACGTTTCTGCATAGCAAACCCGGCATTTATTAAACCTCTGCGAACAAAACCAGCTGCAGTAAAGGTGGCAATTGTGGCATCTGCTTTACAAGTGCAGGCTATCTGTTTGAACAGTTGTTCACTCCACATCTCGGGATTTTTACTTGGTGCAAAACCATCTAAGTACCAGCAGTCAAAAATTCCGGAATCATAATTATAAAGTGCGGGCAGTGTCTCTTTTACATCCCCGAACCACAGATCTAAAGTAATATTAAATTGATCCAGAGTAATGCGGTGGCAACCTGTTAACGCCAGTGGATATTGTTCAATTAAGGGGGTAATAAAATCGCTTAATAAGGGCCATCGGTTGAGCGCACTTTGTAAGTCTTCCCTGTTTAGGGGAAACTTCTCGAAGCTGGTGAAATGCAGGCGTCGTAGTTGCGCTTTTGGCTGTGTTTGTTGGAATTTTTGAAACTGTAAACAAGTCATTAAAAAATTCAAACCTGTGCCGAAACCTGTTTCGGCTATTGTAAACAACTGCTCAGTACAGTTTAACCAGCGCTGATCTAAGTTATTGCCTTGTATAAAAACATATAAGGATTCGTTTAATCCTTGTTCTGTATTATAATAGACATCTTCAAATAGTGCTGAAAATGGTTCAGACTGATCAGACCAGTTTATTTGGGCATGCTTAATTAATTTGTTTTTGCCTTCAGACAAGATATATTTCCTATTCTGTGCGATTATATTTTAGTTTTAAATCGGTGTGCCTTGAATTTATGAATAATGGCCACATTTCGATAATCATATAATTAGTCCCTCAAGCAATAAAGGCTTAATAATGAAAAGAGCAGTAATTACAGGTATTGGTATTGTTTCTAGTATTGGTAACAATAAAGAAGAAGTTTTAGCGTCACTTAAAAGTGGTAAATCTGGCATCACATTCTCAGAGCAGTTTGCTGAGATGAAAATGCGCAGCCACGTTTGGGGCGACTTAAAAATTGAGCCAAAAGACCATATTGACCGTAAAGTTATGCGCTTTATGGGTGATGCCGCTGCATATACATACCTTTCTATGGAACAGGCGATCGCTGATGCAAACCTTCCTGAAGAGATGGTTTCTAACGAGAGAACTGGTTTAGTTGCCGGCTCTGGTGGTGGTTCTTCTAAAAACCAAGTTGAAGCATGTCAAATCATGAAAGACAAGGGCGTTCGTCGCGTTGGTCCTTATATGGTGCCGCGTACTATGGCGAGTACAACATCAGCTTGTGTTGCAACACCGTTTAAAATTAAAGGCATTAACTACTCAATGAGCAGTGCTTGTGCAACAAGCTCTCATTGTATCGGTCATGCGCTTGAGCAAATCCAACTTGGAAAACAAGATATTGTTTTCGCAGGTGGTGGTGAAGAGTTAGATTGGACTATGGCTTGTGAATTTGACGCAATGGGCGCACTTTCCAGCAAGTACAATGAGACGCCTGAAAAAGCGTCACGTACTTATGATGCAAACCGTGACGG
>NZ_CEZLMY010000064.1:19046-19361 GCF_983033635.1 Psychromonas sp.
TGGTTGTTGTTGAAGAACTTGAGCATGCACTTGCTCGTGGCGCAAAAATCTATGCTGAAATTGTAGGTTACGGCGCAACATCTGACGGTTACGATATGGTTGCTCCATCTGGTGAAGGTGCGGTACGTTGTATGCGTCAGGCATTAGCAACAGTTGAAGGTGAAGTTGATTACCTGAACACACACGGTACTTCTACACCGGTTGGCGATACTAAAGAGTTAGAAGCAATTAATGAAGTATTTGCTGATAAAGCGCCAAAAATCAGTGCAACTAAATCTCAAACAGGTCATGCACTCGGCGCTGCTGGTGTTCATG
>NZ_CEZLMY010000065.1:0-19323 GCF_983033635.1 Psychromonas sp.
ACTTTAAACAATTTATAATGCCTTTGACCGGACACTAGCAAAAAAAAAATCAGATAGGAATATAAAAAACGAAATAGTAAGTGAAAATGATGTTTTTTTATAACAAACACCCAACTTTATTAACAAAAAACACAAATTACTCACCCGCAAGGTATGCAAAACAAGTCAAGTTACAGATTAAATAATCAATTACTTGATTTGCTTAATTGCCCAACTAACAAATTGTTTTTGCGTTTGTGGATCAGCCTGCTCCCACCAATGGTGCAGCATTTTATCTGGAATATTTTCCTTGCCGTCATTATCTGTCTTTGCCGTTGTTTCCAGTAATGCGACAGTTTGCAGATTCTTTTCTTTCTTTTTAATCATGTTTCCTAATACACCCCGATCATCCATTTTAGCCTGATGCATTGTAAAACTCGCAAGCTCACCCTGTTCATTTTTTACATGGATCTGCGGATCTTTTATAAACGCTTGTGCATCAGAGACACTCTTTATTTTATATGCACTGCTAATTTGGTAATTTTGTCCCTGTTGCGCTAATAAAGAGATAATAATCGGCTCTGAAGTCACTCTTGTTGAACCGTTACCGATCTCATCCCTTACTGTATTTTTATATAACACAGCTATTTTCTGCGGACCTGGTTCAAGTGTTAAGCGGGTATTTTTACTAAACAGTGAGTTTTCAACCTCCTTACCGTTTAGAGCAAGAAACTCAAACTCTTTAGGAATTGACAAGGAACCTGCACAAGCACTTACACTAATAAATAGAGATAATATAACTGTAATAATTTTTTTCATGATTTTGACCTGTAGGAGGTTAATAAAGAGACGTAATAGTAGCAGAGTGGTAAACAACAGAGAGCTAAATTTATTAAAAATGCTCTCTGTATAAAAATATTGATAGAAAATCACAGCGAAATTAAAGCTATTAAAAGCTATTAAAAGCTAATCGGTTTACGCGATTTTTTAACTTTTCCTGCACTTTTTTCCTGCTTACCTGCACTGGCTTGTTTTTTTTCAGGTGCCCTATTTTCAGGCAAAGAGTTTTTAGGTGTATAATCAACAGGGTCTTGTTGATGCTCCTGCACCTCTTCGACAAACTCGTACTGTTGCGTTTCACCTTTTAAGGCGATTTGAAAATGCTGATTGTTAAAACTAACCAGATCTCCTGCATACACTTTTTTACGCTTACGTGTTTCAAGCTCACCATTAAGATACACATAACCGTCACTGATCACCTGTTTGGCTTCTCCGCCGCCTGACACCAAATTTTCAAACTTCAATATTTTATACAACTCTGTCGGTTGGTGATTTATTTCCACTAGGGTTGCATAAATTTCCTGCTCTTCTTCAAACTCATGATCAGACATATAGACTCTCTTTGAAAAATTATTTGCCGGTCAGACTATGATCCCAATCTTTCCAGACCACCTCATAACCTTGCGCTTTAACTAATTCGGCCATCTCAGCTGGCGAACGATCATCAGAAATTTCAAACTGCTCAAGGGCCTTTTCAGATTGCTGCGAGTAGCCACCCGGTTGCGTACTTGAGCCTGCACTTAATGTAGTAATACCTAAGGGTAAAACATTATTTCTAAAAACCTCAGATTCTCGCGTAGACAATGATAATTCAACTTCAGGATTAAACAAACGATAAGCACATATCAGTTGTACTAACTGTTTATCATTCATTTCCGACTTGATTTCCATACCGCCTTCACAAGGGCGCAGACGTGGAAAGGAGATAGTATAACGGCTTTGCCAATACTTTTTCTCTAAATAATTGAGATGTGCGGCGACATAAAAACAGTCTGTACGCCACTCTTCCAGTCCAATTAAACAGCCCAGTCCCATTTTATGAATGCCCGCTTTACCAAGCCGGTCATGTGTATCAAGGCGGTAATTGAAGTTGGATTTTTTACCTTTAAGATGATGCTGTGCATAGGTAACGGAATGATAAGTCTCTTGATAAACCAGTACCGAATCGACACCATAACCGATCAACACTTCATATTCAGCTTGCTCTAGCGGCTGTACTTCAATGGTGATATGTGAAAAGTATTTTTTAATAACCGGCAGTGCCTGCTTAAAATATTCAAGACCCACTTTTCGTTCAGATTCCCCCGTCACTAATAAAATATGGTCAAAGCCCATCTTTTTTATCGCGACACACTCCTCTTCAATCTGCTGCATATCCAAGGTGGTACGGCGGATTTTATTGTGCATTGAAAATCCACAATATGTGCAAATATTACTGCACATATTGGAAAGATACAGCGGGATATAAAACTGCTGCGTTTTACCAAATCGCTGCAAGGTGAGTTGCTGAGATTTTTGTGCCATCTGCTCTAAAAAAGGCTCTGCAGCGGGAGAAATTAACGCTTTAAAATCTTCTAAATCTAAGCGGGATTTAGCCAGAGCACGCCTGACATCATTATCATTTTTGCTATAGATAGAAAGACGAATATCATCCCACTGATAGTTTTTAATCTGCGCGCTAAAAGTCATCCTATTTTCCCGCTTCTAAAAAAGCTGTCAGCGGACTTGATGCAATGGCACGATTAGATTGCCCTGCTAAACCAGAAAGATATGCTTGACGCCCTGCTTGTACTGCTTTGGCAAACGCTTCACTCATAGCAACTGGATTTCCGGCTACCGCCATCGCAGTATTCACCAGCACCGCATCAGCCCCCATCTCCATGGCAAGCGCTGCATGAGAAGGACTGCCGATCCCCGCATCAACCACCACAGGGATATTGGCCTGCTCTATAATAATCTCTAAAAAATCGCGGGTTTTAATGCCTTTATTTGAGCCGATTGGCGCACCTAGCGGCATCACAGCCGCGCAACCTGCAGCTTCTAAATGTTTGCATAAAACAGGATCGGCATGCACATAAGGAAGCACAACAAAACCATCATTAGCAAGCGCTTCGGCAGCTTTTAATGTTTCGATAGGATCGGGCAGTAAATATTTAGGATCCGGGTGGATTTCTAATTTAACCCAATTGGTCTGCAGTGCTTCACGCGCGAGTTGCGCCGCAAAAATAGCTTCTTTAGCATTACGGGCACCCGAAGTATTGGGCAGTAAATTCATACCATTTTTAATTAACGGTGCGAGAATATCATCATCTTTATGCTGCATATCAACGCGTTTCAACGCCATCGTTACCAGCTGTGACTGCGAAGCCTGCAAGGCATCAATCATGGTTTGTTGATCGTTAAATTTGCCTGTGCCCGTAAACAGGCGGGATGTAAATGTCTTGTCGGCAATAACCAACTGATCGTTATCAATCATTTCATTAAATAGCATTATTAACCTCCAGCTATCGCTTGGAAAAGGGATATTTGATCACCCTCTCGAAGTTTATATTCAGACCATTTGGAGCGGCTAATAATGCTCTGATTAACAGCAAGAGCACAGCCTTTTAGTGGTTTATCCAAGTGGTTGAGCAACTGCTCAACCGTGCTGTTCTCTGCGATTTCAACAGGGCTCTCATTTACTATTACATTCATCGGTTTTGTCCACACACTGTGCAATTAGGATCTTTATTGATAACAAAAGTCTGCCAGTCAAGCGTTTTACCATCAAAGAGTTTCAATCTGTTTTTAACACCGGAAGGTAAACCAACAATATGTTTAATCGCTTCCAACGCCTGCATAGTACCAATGGTGCCAACAACGGGTCCAAGTACACCTGAATTACTACAATTAAGGGTTTGCTCTTCACTGTTAGGAAATAAACAGTGATAACAGGCAGAGTCTGCCTGACGGTTGTCAAAAAACATCAACTGCCCTTCCAGACGAATTGCCGCACCCACAATTAAAGGCACTTTTGCTTTAACACAAGCTGCATTAATCATCTGCCGACTATCCATATTATCGGTACAATCAAGCACTAAATTAACCATCATCAGCTCCATCAAAAGCTGCGCTTCGTCCATTTCAACATTAATACTGCGAACTCTTATTTCCGGGTTAATCATCTCTAAGCGGTGTTTCATTAACTCCACTTTATCAGCGCCAATGTCGCCCGTCTGATAACCAATTTGACGCTGTAAATTACTCACTTCAAGACAATCAAAATCAGATAAGACTAGAGAACCGACACCGGCACCCGCTAAATACATAGCAGCAGGAGAGCCTAACCCCCCCATACCAATAATTAGTACTTTGCCATCTTTAAGATCTTTTTGTCCTAATTCACCGACATCTTCTAATAACAGATGGCGACTGTAACGTAACATTTCTGCATCACTGAGCATGGTTTACCTCCATATAAGTGCGATTTGTCAGCTTTCACTTTTCCATTATTTGATTAAACGATTCAATCACCGCTTGCGGATCGTCGCTAAGGGTAATTGCAGTAACAACCGCAATACTGCCAATCCCCGTTGCCCAAACGGCAGGTGCGCGCTGCAGATTAATCCCGCCAATCGCAACCGTAGGAATATCTGACAGCAGTTGTGCGTATTTCGCCAAACGTGTTAACCCTTGCGGATCTGACGGCATCTCTTTGGTTTGTGTTTCAAAAATATGGCCCAATGCGATATAACTTGGTCTTAACTGCTTAGCACGTAACATCTCATAATAACCGTGCGTGCTTAGGCCTAAACGCAACCCAGCATCAGCAATCATTGGCAGATCGGCAAGATCCATATCTTCCTGACCAAGATGCACACCGTATGCCTGATGTTTAATTGCCAATTGCCAGTAATCATTGATAAATAAACGCGCCTGGTATTTTTTACCTAATGCAATCGCATCAATAATCTGCTGTTCAACTTGCTCGCTCTGTTTATCTTTAATGCGTAGCTGCAGGGTTTTCACGCCCAATTTCAGCACTTTTTCTATTAACGAAACACTATCTAAAACAGGGTATAGTCCGAGTTGCAGCGTATCGCAAGAGGCAAAACCCGGTCCCGCTTCTAATCTGCCGGCAAGATCTAATTCATAACCAATTTTCGACTCAGGTAAGACCACATCAGGGAAATCCGCTTTATTAGTTGGCCAGCCTGAATGTGCTATTGCACCTTCACCTTTACCAAGCTGTTTTGCGGCTTTTAATCCTTGGTTTAGATACGCTTTAGCAATCACTAATGCATCTTCAATAAAATAATCTAATGCTATAGTGGCTGCAATCGCACTGGCTAATGTGCAGCCGCTGCCATGACTATGTACATTGCTTAACCGCTCACTGCTTAACGCAATTTCGCGTCTGCCATCGGTCCAATAATCAAGCGCGATTTGATCCACCAACTGAAAATGACCGCCTTTAATCAACACGCTTTTACAGCCCATAGAGATTAACTTTTCAGCTGCCGGCTTTAATGATTCGCCACTAATTAAGACATGGCCGGATAACGCAAGCACTTCATTCGCATTGGGTGTTAACAAATCAATATAAGGCAGCAAGTCTGTTTTAATGACTTCAACAATACCCTCTTCGGCCATATTATCGCCAGTCGATGCAACGGCAACAGGATCGTAAATAACATACGGAGCCACAAGCCATGATTGCTTAAATTCCGCTAATTTTTCAGCAACAATCTGCACATGTTTAATACTTGCAAGCAGACCAATTTTTATAACCTTAGCAGGCATATCGCTCGCTAAACGCTCAAGCTGTTCGCGAAACATCTGCTCAGAAACACTTTCCACTAAACTCACTGTTAAGGAGTTTTGCGCGGTAACTGCACTAATAACACTGCAGCCATCCGCGCCTAATGCTTTAATTGTATGAAGATCCGCCTGGATCCCCGCACCAGCGCTACAATCTGAACCGGCAATTGTCCAAACAATATTACTCATTCGCAACCTACTTTATTAAAGAAAGAAATAATCATTTTTGAATTACGTTGAATCCTTAACGACTGAATAGCAAGCTGTTTAGCCAAAATACAAGCAGAAAGCGCACAGTTGATAGCTATCAATGAGCACTTTCAACACCGAAACTGGCTTAAACAACAAACTAGAATGGCATTAATTAAGCTTTATCAGCTTGTAAGACTGGCGGCTGATATATCTCTGCACCAGACTCATTAAACTCTTTAGCTTTTTCCGCCATGCCTTTATCTGCTGACATAGTGATAGTTTCATCAAGTAATTTAACTGAGATTTCGCCTTTTTCTAACTTATTGGCAAACTCACGAACATCTTGAGTGATTTTCATTGAACAGAACTTAGGCCCGCACATTGAGCAGAAATGCGCGACTTTGCCCGACTCTTGCGGCAGGGTTTCATCATGATATTCTCGGGCAGTAACCGGATCTAAGCCTAAGTTAAACTGATCCTGCCAGCGGAATTCAAAGCGCGCTTTTGATAATGCATTATCACGGATTTGTGCTCCCGGATGACCTTTGGCTAAATCGGCAGCATGGGCGGCTAATTTATAAGTTACCAGCCCCACTTTTACATCATCTTTATTGGGCAGACCTAAATGCTCTTTTGGTGTGACATAACATAACATCGCACAACCGTACCAGCCGATTTGAGCAGCGCCGATACCGGAAGTAATATGATCATAACCTGGTGCGATATCTGTGGTCAGCGGGCCTAATGTGTAGAAAGGCGCTTCAAAACAGTCTTCCAGCTGTTTATCCATATTCTCTTTAATCATCTGCATCGGCACATGGCCGGGACCTTCAATGATAACCTGCACATCATACTCCCAGGCAACTTTAGTTAACTGCCCTAAAATTTCCAGCTCAGAATATTGAGCCAGATCATTTGCATCAGCAATTGAGCCTGGACGCAAACCGTCACCTAATGAAAGCGCGACATCATACTGCTGACAGATTTCACAGATTTCGCGGAAGTACTGATAAGCAAAGTTTTCTTTATGATGTGATAAACACCATTTAGCCATAATCGAACCGCCGCGGGACACAATACCTGTTACTCGTTTTGCCGTCATTGGTACAAAACGCAGTAATAGCCCCGCATGAATAGTGAAGTAATCCACCCCCTGCTCAGCTTGTTCAATTAACGTATCACGGAATACTTCCCACGTTAGGTTTTCAGCTACGCCGTTTACTTTTTCAAGCGCCTGATAAATAGGCACGGTGCCGATTGGCACAGGAGAGTTGCGCATAATCCATTCACGAGTTTCATGAATATTACGACCAGTTGACAGGTCCATTACCGTATCGCCACCCCACAGCGTTGACCAAACTAGCTTTTCAACTTCCTCTTCAATTGAAGAGCTAACCGATGAGTTGCCGATATTAGAATTTACTTTCACCAAGAAGTTACGGCCGATAATCATCGGCTCAAGTTCCGGGTGGTTAATATTTGCAGGGATAATCGCGCGCCCTTCAGCAACCTCTTTACGCACAAATTCAGGAGTGATTTTTTCTTGTAGATTTGCACCAAAACTATGACCGGCATGCTGGAAATGTAACGCCTCACATTTTACGCGGTCACGGCCCATATTTTCACGAATGGCAACGTATTCCATCTCTGGTGTAATAATGCCTTGGCGGGCATAGTGCATCTGACTGACACATTTACCTTTTTTAGCGCGAAGCGGTTTGGGTAAATCTGCAAAACGCAGCTCATCTAATGTGTCATCTGCCAAACGTACTTTAGCAAAATCAGAGCTTACATTTTCTAATGTTTCAACATCATCACGGGCAGTGATCCAAGCTTCTCGCAATTTAGGCAAACCGGCATGAACATCAATTTCACTGTTTGGATCAGTATATGGACCAGAGGCATCATAAACTGGAATTGGCTCATTTTTTTCAAAGATTGGGTTTTCTTCACTGCCGCCGACAAAGGTATCGTCTTGATGAATCTGACGCATCGCCACTTTAATCGGATGAATTTCACCATTGATAAAAATCTTTTCCGAATTTGGATAAGATTCATTATTTAAGTTTTGAATATAATCTTGCGCCGCTTGGCGAGATTCTTTACGTGATAAACCTTTACGGCTGGTTGTTTTTAAATTTGAATTTACTTGATTAGACATAGCATTCTTTACCTTAATTATTTAAGAGTTTTTAAGAGTGCTTGTCGAAAATGCAGTGGAAAGTATAAAGATCGCCATATAATCAAACTCACTTAACATGCAGGTTTATGCGTATTACGAGAGCTTAGAATAAAAAGCGCCTTCACCTTGTTCCCTTCGCAGGTATTACCCCAATCAGGTTCCACGGATTCCACTTTGATACTTAGAAATAAGTTTCTAAATTAAGTGGTCTCAGCCCGAAGGCGCTCCGACAAGATGCAGGCAGTATAGAAGAAAAACAAGGGAAGTTAAATAGAATAACTGAATGTTATATACCCAATCTACCTTAATATGCAAAATCAGCAGGTCGAGAGGTCAGCATCTTGAAGTAGAATGGGTATATATTAAATCATATAAAGCAGTCTCACTCTTTCGGTTCTTGAATTTGGTACAATATCTGCAGCTCATCACATACCGTTTCACAGTCACAGCTTTTCTCGATGCCGACACTCGCAAGGCCACCGCAACTTCCCTGAATACCTTTCTGACCAAAAACAACACCCACCGCCATAGCGACAATAACCAGTAAAAAAATTAAAAAGGCAATAATAAATTCCACTGTTTTTTCCTCTTAATGGTGTCCACAACAGCTAGTTTTTTTCTTCACACCTTGCTCCGGCTTGGTCAGTGAATTTTTTTGTAAAGCCGCATTTTCTAATAACTCATTAGTGCTATTACGTGTATTACCCTGTTCAACTTTAAAGCCGGCAGTTAATAACTTAGTAAGTGTCTTTTCACCAATTTTTCTGACAATCACCACATCACACTCTCTTTTATGCAGCAGTTCGATTAATAACCTTTTTCCTGCACAACCTGATACAGCTAACGCTGGATTTTTATACACAGCAATCACTTCCTGCTGCTCATTATAAAAAGTAAACTGTTCGGCCTTGGAAAAGTGGTGAGCGAGTTGCTTCTCTGTTGTTGCAATTGCATAAATCATAGTGTTTTTTCCTTAATCTACAGATGAAACTAATTTTTCCGGTAAGACTAATGCGTTTCCATTAATCAACGCAGTGCTTATTTTAAGACGTGATTTTTTTAATATGTTGGCAAACGTTTGTCGTGAAACCTGCATTTTTTGCGCGGCATCTTGTTGAGATAATCCATCAATATCGACTAGGCGAATGGCTTCAAACTCATCCGCTTCTATTTTAATTTTAACAAGCTCAGATGCGGGCACTCCGTTTGGTTTAAATAGACTAAATTTAGCGCAACTATCTGCGCAAATATGGCGCTTTATTTTTGGTCTCATTTTAAGTTCTCAATTATGTTTGCTCATGCTATCCTACTCAAGTAATTGGCATATGCCAATTACTATTTTTTTAAAGTTACGCAAGGGGCTAAAACAATGAGTGCTAATAACGAACCGGAAAAGCAAATATTGATGCAGTTATTACAAGAGGTTCAGCCCGACATTCAATTTTCTTCTTTGCTCTTACTGGACAAACAACAGAGCCATCAGCGTTGCATGTTATGTGGCACACAAGCCCTATTAGGCTTAAAGCTGAACTTTTACAGCAGTTGCAATCACCAAGTGTGGGCGCGAGTCAAAGGCACAATCCATCAGCAAGGTTATCAAGGAATTTTACATGGTGGATTTTTATCAGCTCTACTTGATAGCGGCATGTGTCAGGCTCTCTTTAAGCAAAATATTGAAGCTGTCACTGCGGATATGAATATTCGTTATCTGCATGAAGTACCGATAAACAATGATATTTTAATTACAGGTAAGATAATTTCCTCTCACCCTCCACTTTATAAAGTGGAGGGTGAGTTATATGTCGATGGCAAACTGATGGTAAAAAGTAGTGGGCGCTTTATGAAAAAAGGATTTGGAAAAAATAAAAATGTCTAACAACACAATACAGATTACTTTTTTGGTTGATAATACAGCCCAATAAGGGCTGTCTGCAGAGCATGGCTTTACAGTTTTGATTGAGCAAAACAAAAAAGCCCCTGTTATTTGCATAACAGGGGCTTAAAGTTAATTTCTACCTAAGTAGAAGCTAATTAAGAAATATTATTTCTTAGCAGCAGCTTTTTCAGCTTTCACTTTCTCGCCTATTTTTCAATAACAGAGCTTCTGCAACGCTCGTTCTTTGAGGCATAGTGACAAGGCATGTCGTTTTTGAACTCCATAGAGAACTGACCTCGACCTGAAGTTATTGTTTGTTGAGAGCTAAATTTAAACGCCCAAATATTCCATAAAATTAAGACATAAAAAAACCCTGATAACTTTCATCATCAGGGTTTAACAACTTTAAAATAGTTTCTTATTTAAAAGAAATTATTTCTTAGCAGCTGCTTTGTCAGCTTTAACTTTCTCGATAACAGCATCTGAAACGCTGCCTGGACAAGGCATGTAGTTTTTGAACTCCATAGAGAACTGACCACGGCCTGAAGTCATTGTACGTAAAGAACCGATGTAACCAAACATTTCTGAAAGTGGAACGTCTGCTTTAATACGTACACCAGATGCGCCTGCTTCTTGACCAGCGATCATACCACGACGACGGCTAAGGTCACCGATAACATCACCAACGTGATCATCAGGAGTAAACACGTCTACAGCCATGATTGGCTCAAGAAGTTGTGCACCCGCTTTAGGGATAGACTGACGGAATGCACCACGAGCTGCTAATTCAAACGCTACTGCAGATGAATCCACGGCGTGGAAACCACCATCGTAAAGTTCGATTTCAACGTCAAGTACAGGGAAACCAGCTAGAACACCAGTATCCATCATGCTCTTGAAGCCTTTCTCGATAGCCGGGAAGAATTCTTTAGGTACATTACCACCAACAACGATTGAGTTGAAAGTAAAGCCAGTACCAGGTTCGCCAGGCTTAATACGGTAATCGATTTTACCGAATTGACCAGAACCACCAGACTGTTTCTTATGCGTGTAAGAATCTTCAACTTCTTGAGTGATTGTTTCACGGTAAGCAACTTGAGGTTCACCTACTATTAAGTCAACACCGTAAGTACGTTTAAGGATATCTACTTTGATATCTAAGTGAAGCTCACCCATACCAGACAGGATTGTTTCACCTGAGTCGATGTCAGTTTCAACTTTAAATGTTGGATCTTCAGCAACCATTTTACCGATAGCAATACCCATTTTCTCAGTTGAACCTTTATCTTTAGGTGTAACTGAGATAGAGATTACTGGGTTAGGGAATACCATCGCTTCTAGGATGATTGGATCTTTTGGATCACATAATGTGTGACCAGTTTGAACGTTAGTCTTCATACCAACGATAGCGATGATATCACCCGCTTGTGCTGAAGTAAGTTCGTTACGATCATCTGCCTGCATTTCACACATACGGCCAACACGCTCAGTTTTACCTGTCGCAGCGTTCATGATCGTATCGCCTTTCTTAAGAGTACCTGAGTAGATACGTACGAAAGTAAGCGAACCAAAACGGTCATCGGTGATTTTGAATGCTAGTGCTTTGAAAGTTTCATCAGCAGAAACTAGTGCAAATTCACCATTTGGCTCGCCTTCTTCGTCTGTAAGAGGTTGTGGATCAACATCTGTAGGACAAGGTAGGTAATCAACAACAGCGTCAAGAATGTTTTGAACACCCTTGTTTTTGAAAGCAGAACCACAGTAAGTTGGGAAGAAGTCCATTGTACGCGTACCTTTACGGATACAACGCTTGATCTCTTCAAGAGATGGCTCTTCGCCTTCAAGGTATGCTTCTAGTAGATCATCATCTTGACCTAGTGCTTCTTCAAGCAACATTTCACGGTATTCTTCTACTTTATCAACCATATCCGCTGGGATATCTTCGATTTTGTAGTTTTCAGGAAGACCAGAGTCATCCCAAACAAATGCTTTACGAGTTAGAAGATCAACAACACCAACGAAATCATCTTCGATACCGATAGGAAGAACCATCACTAGTGGGTTTGCACCAAGAACGTCTTGAGTTTGCTTAACTACGCGGTAAAAATCAGCACCCATACGGTCTAATTTGTTTACGAAGATAATACGTGCAACTCTTGAGTCATTCGCGTAGCGCCAGTTAGTTTCTGACTGAGGTTCAACACCACCAGAACCACAGAATACACCGATACCACCATCAAGTACTTTAAGAGAACGGTATACTTCAACAGTGAAGTCAACGTGTCCAGGAGTATCGATAACGTTAAAACGGTGATCGTCCCAGAAACAAGTTACAGCAGCAGACTGGATAGTAATACCGCGCTCAGCTTCCTGTTCCATGAAGTCAGTTGTAGATTCGCCATCATGTACTTCGCCAGTTTTGTGGATCTGACCAGTAAGTTTTAGGATACGCTCGGTTGTGGTAGTTTTACCCGCATCAACGTGCGCGAAAATACCAATATTTCTGTATTTACTTAAATCTGTCATTTTTTATACTCTGTATGTAAAAAATTGAAATCAATATTCCCGCGCATTATACAATTTTTACCGTTAAACAGAACACAGAATTTAGAAAAAATAGAAAATATGTTGTTTTTTTCGCCATTATTTTGGTTAATTTAAAAAAAAAAGCCCGAAATAACGCAAAATAGGAAATAGCCCATTTTATAATGGTCAATTTTCGCAAAAAAAAGTCTTATTAATTGATAGGAATTAATAGCAATGCAAACAAAACAGAAAAAACAAAAGTAGATAAGGCTGTATTTTTTAATTCTCTATTAAAAGCTTCTCCATCACGAAGATCTTTGCTGATCGCTGCATACAAAGAGAAGCAACTTTTAAGCAACGGAGTTAAAGTGAGTAAGAAAATAAATTGCCAGTTGTGAATATTTTCAAGCTTGAATAAATACAGGCTTGCTAATAATGGAGCCATTAAAACAAGAAACAGATGATATATAAAAGCAGATTTACGACCCCATAAAACCACCAGCGTAGTTTTATTCGCAGCTTTATCACTGTACATATCGCGGATATTATTAATATTTAAAACTGCAACAGATAGCATTCCGACACTGCATGCCGGCAACAATAACCACCAGTTAAAGGTCTGAGCGTAGAGATAATAACTACCGATCACCCCCAATAAGCCAAAGAAGATAAATACAGCGAGATCCCCCATTGCACGGTAACCATAAGGTAATTTACCCATGGTATAAGTAATGGCAGCAACAATCGCCAGCAAACCAAATAACAAAAACAGTAACCAGCTGTGCAGATCATCACCCAAAGCAACCACCAGCAAACTCAAGCCAGAGATAAAGCATAAAACAGTAGTTAAAGTTATTGCCATTTTCATAGCGGATTGACTAATCAAGCCTGTCTGCATTGAACGTTTCGGCCCGACACGCGTTTCGTTATCGGCTCCAGAAACAGCATCTCCATAATCATTAGCAAGGTTAGATAATATTTGTAATAACAAGGCGGTGAGAAGCGCTAAGCTAAAAATAACAAGATCAAAAATTTGTTCCTGTATAGCGAGACCTGCCGCTAAAATAATCGAAGCGGCAGCAAGGGGTAATGTACGTAAACGTAATGCGCTTATCCAAACTGAAAGCTTATTCATCAAAATTTTCCTAACTATGCTTAATTATGCGCTATTCCAACTAGGAATAAGGTGTTAATCGCGCTACATTAGCAAACCTGAATCTATAAATATATAACCACTCTATGCCTGCAGCAGAGCAAAATTTCAAATCGATGATTAATTTTATTAACGAGCAATTACAACAATTTGCAAAACAACAGGGTGATAAACCAAGCTTTAATCTAGTTATTCCTGTTGCGAAGTTTAATCTGCTTGCTTTATTAAAAGGCCAATCTCTTGCCGGCACTCCTATTTACCCGGCTATTTACTGGCAAGATAAAGAACAACAACAAACCATTGCCTGCTTAGGACTGATCGAAGAAAGCAATATTATCCCGCAGCCGACTGAGCAAGCCTGCTATTTTGGCGGATTAGCTTTTCAACAGCAAGGAGCGCAGTGGCCTGATTTTCCCGCGACGCGTTTTATTCGCCCCGCATTGGAATTTAAGCAAAGCAAGCAAAAGCTCACGCTAACCTGCCATTTTAATGGCTTGCACTCGATTCAAGAGACCTTACTTTTAGTCAATAGATTACAGAAACCACAAGCGTTAACCGCTGTTAATAATAACATTCTTTCCCGCTGTGATTTACCCAATCAGCAACAGTGGGCAGATTTAGTGGAACTGGCAATAGAATATAAAGCGTTATTACCAAAAGTTGTTTTATCCCGTGAAACTGAGCTAATTTGCCAGAACAAGGTTAACCACTTAGATCTGCTCGCTCAATGGCAACAAGCGAATCCAAATAGTTTTCATTTTAGTTTACAGTTTTCAGAAAAACATGCCTTTATCAGTTGCTCACCAGAGCGTCTTTTCAGTCGGGAAAAACAGAAACTTAAAACTGAAGCGTTAGCTGGCACAATTAACCGCGGCCGCAATGAGCGCGAAGATGAGTTTTTATTACAAAGCCTGTTAACGGATAAAAAAATTGATAGAGAAAATTATCTGGTGCAAGAGTTTATAATCTCTAATTTAATGCAGTTAAAAGCACAAGTCTCTTGTGAAAATGCACAGGTCATGCAGCTGCAAAATGTACAGCACCTATGCGTACCGATTAACGCAACCTTAAATGCACAGACAACTGATGCCAGTCTGCTGCATAAACTTCACCCGACCCCGGCAGTAGGCGGTTGCCCTAAGCACCCTGCTCTGCAGTTTATTAATGACAAAGAACCTTATCTACGTGGCTGGTATGCAGGTGCCGTCGGTTATTTGCGTGCCGACAAAAGTGACTTTAGTGTAGCCATTCGCAGTGCCTTAATTGCAGACAATAAAATCAAACTGTTTGCCGGTGCAGGTATTGTCACCGGCTCGATTGCCGCACAAGAGTGGCAGGAGCTAGATAATAAAATTCATACTATTTTAGATATTTTATCGGACTAAAAGAGAGTAAATAAAGATGAGAGAAGCATCAACAAGCAGTTCACCGTTTACTCAAACCGCCCCTAACATTAATCTGTTATGGGCTTCCCTTTTTGTCGAAGAGTTAGTGCGTAATAATATTCATGACTTTTGTATCGCACCTGGTTCACGTTCCACTCCTTTAACATTAGCTGCCGCCAGCCATAAAGAGGTAAACACGCATATTCACTTTGATGAACGAGGACTCGGTTTTTTTGCTCTCGGCATTAGTTTATCAAGTAATAAACCTGTGGTAATTATCACCACCTCAGGCAGTGCGGTAGCAAACCTTTACCCTGCAGTTATTGAAGCCAAACAGAGTAATATTCCACTGATTATATTATCAGCCGACAGGCCTCCAGAGTTAATTAATTGTGGTGCCAACCAGGCGATTGACCAACATGCTATTTTTGCTGATTATCCGGTTTTTTTCAGGCAAATCCCAAGTCCATCTTTGCAGATAAAACCTAACTATCTATTAACGACCATTAACCAAGGTCTGGTTACGCAGAAAAACAGCCCTGCGCCGATCCATTTTAATATCGCTTTTCCTGAGCCTTTATATCCGCAAAAAAACAGCATTAACTACCAGGAATATTTATCACCAGTAAAACAGTGGTTAACTGCAAACGAGCCTTTCACTAGCTATATTATGCAAGAAAGTAGTTATAAAAACAGTTCACAAACACAGCTTGCGGGTAAAAAAGTATTAATCATTGCCGGTCGCTTACAAGATAAAAATCATGCAGAAGCGATTGCTGAATTTGCTAACAACAATCACTACCCGCTACTTGCAGATATTCAGTCATCAATAACGGCACAAGGTAACAACCTCTTCTATTATGATCTCTTGCTGGTAAATAAAGAGTTTCAAGCACAGCTGGCGCAAGCGGATATTATTATACAATTTGGCGATAAACTTATCTCTAAACGCTTAGAGCAATTTGTCGCGCAGTTTAATGGTGAATATTGGTTAATTCAAAATGGCAATCAATGCATTGATCCCAACCACCAGCTAAACAAACGTTTTGCCAGTAACGCCTGTGAATGGATCAAGTCACAATCAAACCCATTGCCAACAATTGAGCAAAACTGGTTAGTAAAACTTACACAATATAATCAGCAAATTTCACAACAAATCATAACACCATTTTTAGCAAACAATAGGTTTTGTGAAATCAATATTGTTGATGCTTTAGATAAGTTACTTCCTGCTGATAACCCGCTATTTATTGGTAATAGTATGCCAATTCGAATAAGCGATATGTTTATGAAAAACAATCAGTCGCTTGTTTTTAGTAACCGTGGCGCAAGTGGCATTGATGGTTTACTGGCAACAGCTGTGGGAGTTGCCAAAAATGCACAGCAGGTCACCACCCTATTAATAGGTGATACCTCTTTTCTTTATGATTTAAACTCATTGGCTTTATTAAAACAGCTTAACCACCCTTTTATTATTATTGTGATTAATAATGATGGTGGTGCGATCTTTAATTTATTACCAGTGCCGGCACAGCAAAAACAGGAATTTTACCAACTTCCACATGGATTAACGTTTTCTGATAGCTGCAGACAATTTTCTATTGATTATTATAACCCGAGGCAACTTGATGAGTTTAAAGGAAATTATCAAACAGCGTTAAAAAATAGGGTTTCATTAATTGAGATTAGTGTAAAAAACGACCAAACTAGTATTCAACTTGAACAACTCAAAGAGCTGATAAAAGATGCCACTTTTTAGTCAGGTACAAGGTAAAGCTGAAAATCCTACTCTGGTTTTTTTACATGGGTTTTTAGGCAATTTTAATGATTGGACTGAAACCATCAGCTATCTTAAAGAAAACTATTATTGCATCAGTTTAGATTTACCTGGTCATGGACATTCAGTCCCGACCTCCCCACCTTTACAAGGCGGATTTGAATACTGCCACCGTTTGATTAGAAGTGCCTTAGATGATTTGCAAATTAAGCAATATACTTTTATTGGTTATTCCCTCGGTGGACGCATAGCCCTTGATTATGCTCGTACACAAAACGATAGCGATTTAAAAGGCCTCGTTTTAGAATCTTGCCATACAGGCTTAAGTAACCAAGCAGATAAAGATCAACGCTACAAACATGATCTTAATTGGGCAAAACGTTTTGCTACACAAAGTGTTGTTGAAAGCTTATATGAATGGTATGAACAAGATGTTTTTAGCGATCTTTCCTGCCAAGAAAAAGATGTTGTGATTAATAAACGAAGCCACAATTATGGGGTGTGCTTAGCCAATATGTTATTGGCAACAAGCCTTACTAAGCAAACAGATGCTTTACCTTTTTTACAAAGCAACAGTTTGCAAAACAATCCATTACCTATTTATTACTGTTTTGGGGAAAAGGATAAAAAATTTAAAAACTTAGCGGATAAATTATCCACACAAACAAATATTAAGGTAACTGAGTTTAATGGTGTAGGTCATAATATCCATCAACAGAACCCACTACAATACGCACAGTTTATAAGACAACATATTGCCAAATAATTTTTCATTAATAAGAAATAAGAGAGAAAAATGCCTGATTTAGATTTTTATTCGCCTATAACTTGGGAAAATAGTGAACTAAACTTCACTGATATTATTTATAACAAAGCCGACGGTATTGCCAAAATCACCATTAACCGCCCGCAAGTGCGTAACGCATTTCGTCCGCAAACAGTTAATGAGATGATGCAGGCACTTAATGATGCGCGTTATGATGATAAAATTGGCGTAATTATTTTAACCGGTCAGGGGGAGTTAGCCTTTTGCTCCGGTGGCGATCAAAGTGTGCGTGGTGATTCTGGTTACAAAGATGAAGTTGGCGGACATCACCTTAATGTTTTAGATTTTCAACGACAAATCCGCACCTGCCCAAAACCAATTATTGCAATGGTTGCCGGTTACGCAGTTGGTGGCGGTCATGTTTTACATATGATGTGTGATTTAACAATCGCAGCTGACAATGCCCAATTTGGTCAAACAGGTCCTAAAGTGGGTTCATTTGATGGTGGCTGGGGTGCAAGCTATATGGCTCGTATCGTCGGTCAGAAAAAAGCGCGTGAAATATGGTTTTTATGCCGCATGTATGATGCACAAGAAGCTGTTGATATGGGGCTTGTAAATACCGTTGTTCCCCTTGCCGATTTAGAAAAAGAGACTGTCAAATGGTGTCGTGAAATACTGCAAAACAGCCCGATGGCATTACGTTGTTTAAAAGCAGCGCTTAATGCCGATTGCGACGGGCAAGCCGGTTTGCAGGAGTTAGCAGGCAATGCCACTATGCTGTTTTACATGAGTGAAGAGGGCCAGGAAGGCCGTAATGCATTTAATGAAAAACGTAAACCTGACTTTTCAAAATATGGTCGCAATCCTTAAGTTAAGATACTAACGGGCAATAAGGAGTAATTATTGCCTTTAATAAATAACTTAAAGCAGACCTTTCAAAACAGGGTCGCAATCCTTAAGTTAAGATACTAACGGGCAATAAGGAGTAGTTATTGCCTGTTACCAAAAACATAAAGAAGATTTTCCAAAACAGGGCGTAATCTTTAAGCTCAATAATCTCTGCTGAAAACTCATCGCGTCACCCCTATAAAAAACGTCATTTCAATAGAAAAAAACTATCAGTCTGATTGGTATAAACAATTCGATTCTACCTATACTTTCACGCATGCTATAGAAGTAAGCAGCAAGCAAAATATTATTAACTTATAATTCATTAAGAGGAAAATCTCATGGTATTAGTAGGCAAGCAAGCTCCTGATTTTACAGCAGCAGCAGTACTAGGTAACGGCGAAATCGTAGATAGCTTTAACCTTAAAGAATTTACTCAAGGTAAAGAAGTAGTTGTCTTTTTCTATCCTCTTGATTTCACTTTTGTATGTCCTTCTGAGTTAATTGCATTCGACAAACGTTTTGGTGAGTTCCAGGCGCGTGGTGTGGAAGTAATTGGTATTTCAATAGACTCTCAATTCACGCATAACGCATGGCGTAACACCGCTATTAACGATGGTGGTATCGGCGCAGTTCAGTATCCACTGGTTGCAGATGTTAAACATGAAATTTGCAAAGCATACGATGTTGAACTGGAAGAAGCGGGTGTTGCATTACGCGGTTCATTCTTAATCGACAAAAACGGTCTAGTACGTCATCAGGTAGTAAACGATCTTCCACTCGGTCGTAATATCGATGAAATGTTGCGTATGGTTGATGCACTTCAATTCCACGAAGAGCACGGTGAAGTTTGTCCTGCACAATGGGCAAAAGATAAAGCGGCGATGGAAGCAACACCAGAAGGTGTGGCTAATTTCCTAGCTGAACACAGTGACGACCTATAATCACTATTGATT
>NZ_CEZLMY010000066.1:0-5943 GCF_983033635.1 Psychromonas sp.
CAATTGCTAATTCAATTTGTAGTTTATTTAACAGTGCTTGTTTATTGAGCAGGAGTTGTTTTAAAAACAGACAGATTGGAGTGAAGGGTGTGTAAACTGCTATGAAATTAGAGTGTTATAACGAATGGTTATAAATACAACTGATAATCGCCTTGGGATATTTTATATATTCAGCAGTAACGAAAATCGAGTCGTTTGCTTATGAAATCACAGAAATAATTTCTTTTCAAATCTCTGTATTATTACAAACCTGTAGTTGTCATTTTTTGATACTTATCTACTATTTTTTGATGTACGCCCTCTTTTTTCAGCTCATCTAACGCATTTTGAAGCTTTTCTATCAATAAATCAGAGGTGTCTTTATGGAAAGCATAATAAAGTTCGCCCTTTTGTAAGGTATAGACGACTTCATAGTCAGCAGGATCAAAACCAAATTTTTTTATTGTCCATAATGCAACTGTCTCATCATAGGCCCAAGCATCAAATCGACTTTTATCCAGCTTTTTAATTGACTGAGTTATTACATTAATTCCTCCTATACGATCTAAGTTTTTTGATGCAATCCCACTCTTAAGCAAAAGTTGTTCACCCACATCATCCCGTATAACACCAATTTTATAGTTAGAAATATCCTTTTCAGAATTTATTTTTATATTTCTATTTTTTTTTGCAATAAGGGAGATTGAAGTTGCTTTTATCGGCCCAACCCACTTGAATAAATTTTCTCTTTCTTCTGTTCTGACAGTAGAGAATAGACTCGTATTTGGGTTTTTTAATAGCGCATTATAACCACGAGCCCATGGTTTTAGATGAATATCTGCGAGTGTTTGTTTGGCTTTAAGTTTGTTAAGCATTAAAACTAACAGCTCAACAGAAATCCCCTGCAGTTTTCCATTCTCTACAAAGTTAAACGGAGGGTAATTTTCAGTTATAAAATTAATATCACCCACAGATTGCGAATAAGTGCAGGCTGGAATTGAAAAACAAAAAATCAATATTAAAGAAGTGATAAAACTTATTATTTTCTTTCCCATCGGCCCTCCTCTTATCCGCCACTCTTTTGTAACCATACAACGATTTTTGCTTTATACAACAAGGCTTGCACAATTAACGGCTAGTTTCACCTGTTTTAGTCAATATATGTGTGCAGCTTTTTATAAATACCAAGCTCAACCCTATGATTAACAAAACTAACCATTCCGGCAATTTTGCTTAGTTTATTATTTTATTATTTGTCACCTATAATTATATATAAATGCATAAACAGGTAGTCTGTGATGACACAACAATTAAAACTACAAGATGCCAAAAAGTTAATGCTTAGTTTTGATATTGGAAAGTTAGACTTTGCGAAAATCATTGATAATATTAATAATGATAAGCTACTTAAGCAGTTTTCTCCCGATGGCATTTGTCAAATTGACCCGCGCAACGGTAACTTGGTTATCTATAACTCCTCCAGAGCAAAACGCATTCACACCACTGTAGACAATAGCCAAGCAGTAAAAGACGATATGCCGTGCCCAATATGTGAGGGAAAAAGCTCAGACATTTTTGATCTCGTAGAACAAAGTGAAGGTTTTACCTTTATTAATAAAAACATATACCCAATCTTCCATCCTATTGATGAGATCCCAAATGAAGAGGCCGATTATTTTTCACATCAGGATCTCGAACATAAAGGCAGAGCTTCCTATGGTTTTCATCTGTTGCAATGGACCTCTTCAATTCATAATAAAGATTGGCACAATATGCCGTTTGCAGATGCTCTGATAAGCTTTAAGCAGCTGGCCAAATTAGAAGAAATATTGCTATATCAGCCGACCAACTTTATGTCCCGCTCTGTAACCAAAATAGATCAACAAGTTGTCAGTGGCTATATATCAATTATTAAAAACTATGGCGCTGCAGCGGGCGCATCCCTAAGCCATGGTCACCAACAGATAGCTTACAGCAATATTTTACCGCAGCGTTTTTTCAATAACCTAAGGTTCCGTAAACGACACAATAAAAGTTTCAGTTTATTTATGCTTGAAGAAAATCCCAGCGAATTACTGGTAAAGGATTATGGCGATGTTGTACTGATAGTTCCTTATTTTATGAAACGCCCGCTGGATATGTTACTTATGGTAAAAGATACGAATAAACGTTATTTGCATCAATTGTCTGTTCACGAAAAACAACAGGTAACACAGGGTATTCAAGAAGCGATTCGGGCGATTATTGCCTTGATGGAAAATATGAAGTTACAACCGGCCTATAATATGATTATTAACAATGGTCCCGGATGTGGCTTATATCTCGAGTTTCTACCTCAGACCCAAAAAATGGGCGGTTACGAGCAAATTGGACTTTTTGTTTGTCAGGCAAATGCAGCCGATTCGGCAAAACAGTTACGAGAACAGATTCCAAGTTAACCACTAACAACAAAATGGGATCGTTGTTGGTAAATAAATAGGGCCAATTTAAAATTAACTTTTTCTTTCTCATCAATTTTAACCAGCCCCCAATTATCACCTATCGGCTTTGAATAACGCTTTTTTTAATTCAATAGACTGTTTAGCATTATAAATGCGCACCGTACTGTTTTCTCTAGGTGATATGGGGCTCATCTCAATATGAATCAGTTTCTCTTCAGGTGTTAATCCTTCAATGGCATCAAGCTGTTCAAAAGCAACAATGGTTTCATAATCATCTAAATATGCTTCATAAAGTTTTGGCCCGGAATAAAAAACAATATAATCAGGTATTGGTAAATTTTGAGCTTGCTGATAGACATGTTGAGATGATTTTCGTTCGCCATTAACACGCCTGGTCCTAAAATCAGTTATACTAGCCTCCCACCTTCAATAATCCAAAGATAAGGTTTTCTATAACGTTGCCAGATATCAAAAGCTCCCCCTTTTTTTGGGATGTTATTAAACTGTGCTTCCCAATATTCTCCTGTAAGTTGATCCTGCTGTAATTTCCGAAAGAATAGACTCTGCAGAACTAAATTTTCCGCTGTAAAGACGGTCTATCATAAGCCCTCTTGCTTATCATACTGGAACTAATTAAGGAATTGTGGGCAGCATTTTCATATTATTCTTTACTATCAAGTACATTAATAAGCGACTTTTCATTGAGGGTTTATTCACCGAAAATACTTAGCAGTTTATCATTGAGGAAGTGGCATAGTTACAGAATATTGTGAAGGGATATGTTGGCCAATTCCATTTATCAAAAAGTTTCTTTATTTCACCAGACTCAAGCAATTTGGCGAAACGTGCGTCAAAGATCTTCTGCAACTGCTGTCCTCTCTCGTTATTGGCGAAAGCTGGATAAATATTCAAGTTCATCAAGGTATTGTATTCAAATTTTGTCGAATCGAAATAGCCTTTTTTTAACTCATGTTTTACTTCTATCTGAGCTTCTAATAAAAAATCTAATTGGCCTTTTTCTAATAATTCCACGGCTTTTCCGCGAGTTTTAAATTCTTTATTATTGAATTTGGTATCAATGTATTCACTATAATTATAGCCTTTTATCCAGCCGACATTTTTTCCTGCAAGACTCTTTTCGCCCTGCCATTGGAAGTCAGGGGATTTTTTATAAAGGGCAACCACCACATCGGCATCAAAATGCCATTTTGGATAAATAATATTTTGTTCCTCATTGAGATAGGAACCAAGCCAAGCATCCATTTTCCCCTGTTTTACTAAAGCAACGCTACGATCATAATCCGTAGTGTTGTATTTAACTTTTATACCGAGTGGTTCATAGACTAACCGCATGATATCCCAGTAAATCCCTGTGCCATCTTCTTTCGCACCATTTACCCAAGCTTCACTGGCGAACTTTATTTCTGTGGGTAAAGTAGCAGCCTGAGACTCGCTGAATTGAAAAAGCATTATAAAAATTATTCCTACCAGTGTTGTTATTATTTTATTTGATTTATGTACAGACACACTCATAAAAATCGCTCCTTGTTAACCTTGAATTTATTGTAAATTGTCATTTTTATATTTTAAAAAAGTCCATCAACTGACGGCACCTGGATACTCTTAATGTTATTAGTTACGCCACTGGCCACGTGGCTTTACTTACCGGATGTTTGCTCAGTGTGCCTTTTGAAATTATAAATAGTAAAAGTCGAGCCCCCAAACCTTATATATTTTAAATAAGCACACCAAAAGAAATATCATATCAAAGTCAACTTAACATTAACATAAAAATCAACTTAATATTAATGTTACACATTATTACATACGAAAAAAGGCAGAACCTATAAGCCTATATTGGCTGAATAAAATGATATTAGAGAGCATAAAGCTAAGGTTTCCATATATGCCCGTTTAAAATATGCGTTGCCTGCCAACTGGTGTCCAATCTCATACCATCCCAGGTAAAAATAAGATCTATCATTTCTTTCACGGATTTGAGCATGGATAGCCTCAAAAACACTGACTTCAAAGCACTTGCGAGTAAACAAAAATCCATCAAAATGAAAATGCGGTTATTAGTGCTTGCTCACTTTCAAGAGGGGCATTCCCGGACACAAATTTCTCAGTTTCTAAAAGTTAGCAGTACAAGCGTAAACAAGTGAGTTAGGATGTATTTTACTGATGGTATTGAAGGTTTATATGAAAAACTTCGAACAAGAAGACCTCACTTTCTGACTACTGCACAGCAAGAAAAATTGATAACATTTATCAAAAAAAATGCCTGTAAACAAGATGGAGGACTTCTCATCGGAAGTGATGTCCTCGCTTACATTAAGCAAGAGTTTAACCAGAACTGCCACAGTGATTATTAATACCGATCCGAAAACGAATTGATCTGTTTTATATTTTCAAGTGCGGTTTTAACCACGCAACATCACAGGCGACTGAAGAACCAGAGTTCGCAGAGCTTACCCGCTCATAAACCTGAACAGGCATTCAATTCGCCAAACTTCCGGAAACAGTTCACAATATTAAGCAGATTGCATAAGAGTAGAACCCGACAATATTTTATATAGATCAATGCATAAAGCTGTTTTAAAGTATTAGACAGTTTGTTTTAGGGATTTATTTTTGAAGATCGTACATAAGAATTGGTTGCGAGAGCAGGATTTTAACCTACAACCTTCGCCAGTGTTTATTAAGAGCTGAGCCCGGCAATATTTTTATAGATCAATGCATAAAGCTGTTTTGAACGACTAGTGCTAGAGTAATTATTTTAGGAATTTATTTTAGGAACTTATTTTTGAAGATCGTTCAGAAGAATTGGTTGCGAGAGCAGGATTTGAACCTACGACCTTCGGGTTATGAGCCCGACGAGCTACCATGCTGCTCCATCTCGCGTCCGTTTTTATACTTAACCAGTTGCTGTCTGCCTCCGTTTAAGTGCGGCGAATGATATACAGATCACATTATATTGGCAAGCACTATTTGTAATTATATTACTATCTGAGCAAATAATATGCGTTATTAGCTTAAAACTAAGCTATATTCCCAATTCATTGATATTATTTAGAAATATAGTTGTAACAGTAAACTTAATTTAAGAGAAGTTAAGTTTCTATAGTGCAAAAAATTATTGATAATTAGAAGAATCAAACAATCTAATTATTCTGTATATTTATGTTCATAAAACGCACAAGCAGCCCTATTAAAGGAAAAATAATGACTGACTTAATCAAACAACTCAGTGAAGTTAAAATTATACCAGTGATTCAAATTGATGATGCAAAACTGGCTGTTCCTTTAGCTAAAACACTTGTAGAAAATGGTTTACCTGCAGCAGAAATTACTTTTCGCACAGTAGCTGCCAGCGAAGCAATTGCGCGTATCAAAGATACATATCCAGATCTGATTTTAGGGGCGGGAACAATTTTAAACGCGCAGCAGGTTGACCAGGCATTTGCAGCTGGTGCAAGTTTTATGGTTTCACCGGGTTTAAATCCACGTACAGTTAAATACT
>NZ_CEZLMY010000066.1:5953-11022 GCF_983033635.1 Psychromonas sp.
TACTGCCAGGATAAAGGTTTATCAATCGTGCCCGGCATTAACAACCCAAGTCAGATTGAACAGGGTTTGGAGCTGGGGCTAAATTTTCTTAAATTTTTTCCTGCTGAAGCATCCGGTGGCATTGCAATGTTAAAATCGTTACTCGCCCCGTATGTAGGTCTTAAGCTGATGCCAACAGGAGGTATCAACCTGAGTAATGTAAACAACTATCTGAACATTGAGCGGGTGGTTTGTTGTGGGGGCAGTTGGATGGTACCAGCAAAACTTATTAATGAACAAAACTGGGATGAGATTGGCCGTTTAACGCGCCAAGCAGCTGAGCTTGTAAAGTAAAAACAGAAAATCAAGGCGCTTTGTCTGCAGCGCCTTAACTCTGCTTGCAATTACTTATTTACTTTAACAAAGAGTGATCTGCTGGCAGATGTTTGCTTATCCATAACACTAACTTATGACGGATATTGGCAGCAGTCTCCTGATCTTTTGCTAATGGCGTGACTAGTTTATCCTGCACTAATAGACGATAAATACATTCGTGTTTATCTTTTGCCGATGTCGTTGCATCAAAACCTACATATTGACGTTTAAGCGCATACGCAGATCCAAGCTTTACCGCATGCTGTAATAATTGAGATTCGTTTTTAATTTTTTTCATATTTTCCTCAATTTATAGTTTACTATAAATAGATCATCTTACTGATTTTTATAATATTTATCGTGATCAACGATTAACAATCAGCTATTAAGTAAAGTTAATATGGCGTCTTCATCCATTATATTGATACCAAGTTCCTGCGCCTTTGTAAGTTTTGAACCGGCGGCCTCTCCGGCAACAACAGTACTGGTTTTTTTAGAAACACTGCCAGCCACTTTTGCACCTAAAGCTTGTAAAGCAAGTTTAATATCACTACGAGACATTTTATCGAATGATCCCGTAATCACAAACGTTTGCCCTAATAGAGGTAACTCACTCTCCTTAACCTCTGCAATTTCCTGCCAATGAATTCCTGCCGCAATTAACTTGCTAACAACTTCGATATTATGTGGTTGGCGGAAGAAGTAATAGATATGTTTGGCAACAATTTCGCCTACATCAGAAACACTTTTAAGATCTTCAATACCGGCGCTTTCAATTGCTTCGATTGTTTTGTAGTGACTCGCCAAATTATTTGCAGTTGCTTCACCCACTTCTCGAATACCTAGTGAATATAAAAAACGTGCTAATGTAGTTTTTTTGCTCACTTGCAAACTGTTAATCAGTTTCTTGGCAGAGGTTTCCCCCATTCTCGGCAGCGACGAAACTTGCGCAGTTGTTAAGCTGAACAGTTGCGCCGGATCCTGGATCATTTTCTGATCAACCAATAACTCAACCAGTTTATTACCCAGGCCGTCAATATCTAGCGCTTTACGGGATGCAAAATGTTTAATCGCCTCTTTACGTTGCGCTTCGCAGTATAAACCGCCTGCACACCGCACGGTAGCCTCACCTTCGATTCGTTCAACACTGCTTTGGCAAACAGGACAAACAGTTGGAAATTCAATTTCCCGCGTTGTTTCAGGATCACGTTTATCAGCTAAAACTCGCGCCACTTGCGGGATAACATCCCCTGCCCGGCGAACAACAACCTGGTCGCCAATCAAAATTCCTAAGCGCTCAATTTCATCTTTATTATGCAAGGTTGCATTGGAAACAGTTACGCCACCTACAAAAACAGGTTGCAGTTTAGCAACGGGTGTAATTGCCCCGGTCCGACCTACCTGGAATTCGACATTTTCAACAACAGTTACAGCTTCTTCTGCCGGGAATTTATAAGCGCTAGCCCAACGCGGTGCACGTGCAACAAAACCCAATTTATCCTGCACACTAATATTATCAACTTTATACACTACGCCATCAATCTCATAGGCTAAATTGGGACGTTTTTTCTGAATTGCCTGATAATAAGCCTGGCAATTGTCATTACCTACAACACGTTTTACTTCTTCTGAAACTGGTAACCCCCAGCCTTTTAACTGTTGAATACGTTCAAACTGACTGTCAGGAAAATCACCTGCAAATACACCTACCCCATAACAGTAAAATGCCAAAGGACGGCTGGCAGCCACTTTTGAATCAAGCTGACGTAAACTCCCAGCGGCTGCATTTCGAGGATTCACAAACGGCTTTTCACCGGCTTTAATTAAACCTTCATTTAATTTATTAAAACCCGCTTTTAGCATAAAAACTTCACCGCGCACTTCTAATAACGGCGGGATATTTTCGCCGCGCAGTTTAAGCGGCAGATTAGCAATTGTTTTAACATTTTCAGTTACGTTCTCGCCTGTCTGACCGTCACCACGAGTCGCAGCCTGCACGAGCAGGCCGTTTTCATAAATAATACTCGCCGCTAAACCATCAAGTTTGGGTTCGATACAAAAAGCGGTTTCAGCGTTTGCTGATTTATCGATAGCACGCTGCATAAAATCAGTTAAAGCTTGCGCTTCAAATACGTTATCCAGACTGAGCATTGGTATCCGGTGGGTAACTTGTTCGAATTTGGTGAGCGCAATTCCCCCTACTTTTTGGGTCGGGGAATTAGGTGAAATCAAATCTGGATTTTCTCGCTCCAGTTTTTGTAATTTCTGGAAAATGTGGTCATATTCGCTATCTGATACACTTGGATCATCAAGTACATAATACTGGTAGTTATATTCTTCTAATAATTCACTTAATTCTTTAATCTGAGTTTTTACTGTCATGCTTGTACCAGTTTGGGTATTAGATTTTAATTATAAAAAAGCCTCGTTAAACGAGGCTTTTAATGTTCAGCTCAGTTTACCATACGTTATTAAATATAATGCAATAAACGCTCATGATAATTACGGAACTCTTGTTCGGTTAATGGCTCTCTTTCTGCATTTAAAACTAGGCAGTCAAACTCTTCAGCCATCTGCTCAACTGCAACTAACATCATATCAAATGCTTTTTTAATGTTTATATCATGATTTGGCGCAGTTAAGAAAAATGAGACCCCTTGAGAACGAAATTGTTCCATGTTTTCAGGATCAAATATGCCAGGTGCCATCATATTAGCAATACTGAATAAAATAGGGCCTGTTCCATCGGAGTTCAGGTGGCGGTGAAAAATTGACATTTCCCCAAAGCGAAAGCCTGCTGTTAAGAAAAACTGCAATAATTCATGGCCACGTACATGTGACTCTTCCTTGGCAACAACGTTAAAGATGAAAATATCCTGTGCTTCTTGTACAGGCTTTTTAACTTCAGCTGCCTTTTCAACGTCATCAAGGCCAATAAACGCTTCAATTTCTTCAACGAGCGGCGCTTCTTTTTCTAAATCAACAAGCTCTGTAATTTGTTCATGCTCTGTCAGTATTGGAGTTTCTAAAAAATTGTCTTCGATCCGCTGCAGCTCAACATTCTCTGGCAACTCCTGATGCGAGACATTAGCATCGAAATTTATCTCTTCAATTTTATCTGCTTCTAAAGCAACTAAAAAATCACTGCTTTGATCTTCGCTCTCAGAGCTTGCACGGATAATGCGAACATCACCGACTATACCGTCCTGACTATTTACAGTGGTTTTTTCAGATAAGATATCACCCGCATCAGAATAACTGTCAGTAACAGGTATTCTTTGTTTACGGCTTAATAAATACCCATGAATTAAAACCGCGGCAATAGCGAGTATGCCAATGACAATTAAGATAGGTTGAAAATGCTGCATTGTTGTATCTCTTGATTAACAAAAAATGAAAATGGATCCCAACTGCTTTGGGATATGGTAGATAAACTACCTTGAATAAATGAAAGCGTCTATAACTAGGCTATTTTTTTTTATAAAACTGTTATGCATTTATACAAAGACGATATTTTATACGTATATTTGTTAAATACACGTACAATCATAACCCATCAAATTTTCACAAGAGTTAACTATGTTAAATAATCGACTTATTAAACAGCCACTTTCAGGAATCGGTTACCTGCTCAAAGGGATGAAACTACTTAGTCATCCTAAATTACGGACTTTTGTATTGATTCCTTTATTAATCAATATCTTAATATTTGCGAGTGCATTCTGGTTTCTATTTACATCGATCACCAATTGGATAGATAGTTATATTGCAGGCTTACCTGACTTTTTAAGTTGGTTGTCCTATCTTTTCTGGCCATTTTTAATCGTTTCAATCTTATTTGGCTTTTCATTTTTGTTTTCTACTATTGCCAATTTAATTGCCGCGCCTTTTAATGGTTTACTGGCTGAAAAAACAGAAAATATACTGATTAATGAACAGATAAATGATGATGGCTTTACCGGTTTAATAAAAGATTTACCACGAATCTTTAAACGTGAGCTGCAGAAGCTGGCCTATTTTTTACCGCGAATGTTTCTTTGTGGTATTTTGTTTTTTATTCCCGCATTTGGACAGATTGTTGCCCCCTTTATCTGGTTTGTCTTTGCAGGATGGATGATGGCCGTACAATACGCGGATTTCCCGTTTGATAATCATAAAATACCCTTCAAAACAATGAAAAGTGCATTAAGCAAACGCTTAGGCAAAAACCTTAGCTTTGGCATGGTTATCAGCTTTTTTACCACAGTACCTATTGTGAATTTTATCATTATGCCGGTTGCTGTATGCGGCGCTACGGCGTTTTGGGTGGATGTTTATAAAGAAGAATTAATAAATGGTAATAAACAGATAGAGCAAGAGTAAAAGACTCAATGACTCCACCAGCTCTTAGTGGAGTCATTTTTCATAGCAGAATTTTAAATACCTACCAGTCCCAGCTTATTAAGTAAAAACAACATAGCAAATGTTACCAATAAACCGATAGCACCTATTATCACCCCCACTTTAAGCATCTGCGTATTTTTAATATGCCCGGACGCATAAGCTAATGCATTAGGCGGCGTACTTACCGGTAGTGACATACCTAACGATGCAGAAAATGTTACCGCGAGAATCAGAACTACTTGTCCGCCGTAAGGCAATAATGAATGCATTGATGCACCCAATGCGGCAACCAAGGGTAACAACAGATTTGCGGTGGCCGTATTGGACATAAA
>NZ_CEZLMY010000066.1:11032-19273 GCF_983033635.1 Psychromonas sp.
AAAAATTAGCCATTAATAAACAGAGTAAAGAAGCACCAACAATCAGCAGCAAAGGATGAAAACTGTCAAACGGGATTGAATCAATGGCATTCGATGCAAGGCCCGATTTATCCAGTGCAACACCCAATGCGATACCGCCGGAAACCAGCCACAAAACATCCCATGAAATATTCTTTAAATCATCTTTGGTGATAATTTTGAACATTGAGAATATCGCAACCGGGAGCATAGCTACCACATAAGAGCTCATGCCGTGAACACCACCTAATAACCACAATAAAATGGTTAACGTAAAGGTCATATAAACTAAATAAGCCTTAGGTGTTTTTAAAAAATGCCCTTCAATATCAAGTTTGATGGTTTTAGTATCTGCCGGAAACAGGTAGTTTAATAATAACCAGGCAATCAACAGCATCACAGTAACAAAAGGTACGCCAATTGCCATCCATTCGGCAAAACTGACACTGTATTCATCCACTAAGTATTTCAATGCAACGGCATTAGGTGGAGTGCCGATCGGGGTCGCAATACCACCGATATTTGCAGCCACTGGCACCGATAGAGCAAATGCCACCTTACCGATATCTTCTTTGGCAAACAGTGCCAATACCGGAGTTAAAATAGACAACATCATAGCGGTGGTTGCCGTATTACTCATAAACATAGAAAAGATGGCGGTTATCATCATAATTCCAAGCATCACATACTTAGGACTATTACCGAAAGGACGTAGTAATACCCGCGCTAAATTCACATCTAAACGGTACTTTGTGGCGGCCATGGCTAAAAAGAAACCGCCTAAAAAAAGCATAATAATAGGAGAAGCAAAAGTTGCCATTATGGTACTTTGCTTAAGCAGATGCCCTTGTTGTTCAACGGGGCTATTGGTTGCAAACCACAATCCGTTATCGGAGATAAGCAGTAATTCAAAAACAATAATTAACACAGAGGTGGCATAGATAGGAATAGGCTCCAAAACCCAGCATAGTGCGGCCATAACAAAGATGGCAATAACACGCTGCTCTACCAGTGTCAGTCCTTCAATACCAAAGCTGCTTGCCGGTAATAGAAGAACAATTAAAGGTAGAATAACAGGTAAAATATACTTTAAGTTTTGTTTTATCATGAAGCACTCCTTTACCGAAAGTATGCTCCCTTCGCCTATATCAGTTTTAAAAAATAGCTGCGCAGGTCATACCATTAATATTCAGCTTTCCTGAACATTCAGAAAAGCTAAAGCGAACACTAAATCTACACCCTTGTTAACTGTTGATAACAAATTAACATTTAATTAAACGATACAGGGTTGGCGCATCAAGTTTTTCTATATACACTTCATAATCGATCCCTTTTTCGACGATATACTCAGTCAATAACTCTTTCACCGTTTGTAACAGCTCCTGCGGATCCCAAACCTTTTCTAAAAAATTATCCAGTTTGGCGTTATTGATTGCTCTTATGGTATCAGCTTGTGTTGCAAGCCCGGTTAACAACAGTTTTTTAGTGCCTAAAAAACGGTTATCTAACGCAACTTCTGTTAATAACTCAACACCCGATTTTTCAGGCATTACATGATCCGAAATTAATACCGCAACATATTCTTGTTGTGCATCTAACTCCTCTAATAGTTCTAAACACTCAAAAGCAGACTCACACTCTTCAATGTTAAACATATCACTGAAATATTCGAGATCATGAACGACAGACTCCAGCACTTCACGTTCATCATCTACACAAATAATATTAATTTTTTCCATAGCACCCTCTTAAAGTTCGAGTATTTAAAAATACATTATTATAATAATTAACCAATAAATGAGATTTGCTTAAGCATATAAAGCATTGCATAAGTTATTAATAAACCGATAATTCCGATACCCCCCCCCACTCTTGCCATCTGTTTCGTTTCAACATGGCCTGATGCATAAGCCAGTGCATTCGGCGGTGTACTGATTGGCAGTGACATGCCTAATGAAGCGGCAAAAGTAACGGCAAGAATCAATACCACTTCACCACCATATGGCAATAATGAATGCATCGATGCACCTAGCGCTGCAACGAGCGGTAACAGTAAGTTGGCTGTTGCTGTATGCGACATAAAATTAGCCATTAACAGACATAACAGGGATGCCCCTACAATTAACAGTAGAGGATGAAACTCTGCAAATGGAATCGCTTCAATCGCATTGGCTGCAAGTCCGGACTGATCTAAACCAACACCCAGTGCGATACCGCCGGAAACTAACCACAAAACATCCCAGGAGATTTTTTTTAAATCCTCTTTGGTGATGATTTTAAACATAGAAAAAACAGCCACAGGAATAAGTGCCACAACGTATGAATTCATACCGTGTAATCCCCCCATCAACCACAATAAAATGGTAACAATAAAAGTGACATAAACGATAATTGCTTTCGGTGTTTTTAAGAAACGCCCTTTAATATTCAGGTTGATCTCTTTAATAGAGGATGGAAATAATGTGCTTAATAATAACCAGGCGATAAATAACATCACAATCACAAATGGCACACCAAACACCATCCACTCACCAAAACTAATATTATTTTCATCCACTAAGTATTTAAGCGCAACAGCATTTGGCGGAGTGCCGATAGGTGTGCCGATGCCGCCTATGTTAGCTGCAACCGGCACCGATAACGCGAAGGCGACTTTACCTAAGTCTTTACTGGCAAATAATGCCAGTACAGGCGTTAAAATTGACAGCATCATCGCCGTTGTCGCGGTATTACTCATAAACATCGAGAAAATAGCGGTAATAATCATTAAACCAAGCATCACATATTTAGGGTTTTTCCCAAACGGTTTAAGTAATACCCGTGCCAAGTTGATATCCAGACGGTATTTAGTGGCGGCCATTGCCAAAAAGAAACCACCTAAAAAAAGCATAATAATCGGCGAAGAAAAGGTACCCATAATGGTTTTATAACTGATTAAATGCCCTAATTCAGGGGATGGGGTTTTGCTAAACCACAAACCTTTATCGGAAATAAGTAACAGCTCTAAAACAATAATTAAAACCGATGTCGCATAGATAGGAATAGGCTCTAAAACCCAGCAAAGTGCAGCCATAACAAAAATTGCAATGATCCGTTGCTCCACCAAGGTCATATCAACTATGCCAAAACTTGTAATCGGCAATAATAAAATGATTAAAGGAATAACAATTGGTAAAACATACTTTAGCTGAATTTTTTTCATAGAGGCTTCTAGTTATTATTTTTAAATTATTCAAATAAGCATTGTAGTTAATCCTCTACAAACTCTCTAACTGAAAACCTGCATTGGATCATGCCATAAAAAAAAAGCCTCGCTGAATCATCAGAAAGGCTAATTAGATCACGTTAATTTTATTGGTATTATTGCGCGAGTGCTTTTGTCACTTTTTCAAAGAGATCCAATGCTAAGTTATCAAGTTTTAGTAAACGAGTTAATTGCACTTTAATCAGCTGCTTACGATTTTCATCTAAGCGTTTAAATTGAATAAGCGGGGTAATCAAACGCGATGCGACTTGCGGGTTCTGCTCATTGAGTTTAATCAACTGTTCAGTTAAAAACAGATAACCACTACCGTCACTTGCATGGAAATGATATGGATTGTTCTGCACAAAAGCGCCCACTAATGCGCGTAAACGGTTAGGGTTACTAAAATCAAAACTACGGTGCTTAAACAGCGCCTTGATGTTTTCAAGTACATCGTTATCAAGTAAAGTCGCTTGTAAACTGAACCACTTATCCATCACTAAACCATTTTCAAACCACTTGTTTTCAAAGTCGGCCATAACAGTTTCACGGCAATCAACGAAGGTATTATTGGCGGCAAGCAAAGCACCCAGATGATCAGTCATATTATGACTGTTATTAATCTGTTTAATAATTAAATCATTGGCAAGTGAAGGGTCCGCTTTACTGATAAATAACAGCGCCAAATTAGCCAGTTTGCGATGAGCAATATCATTACTATCTGGTTGGTAATCACCGCTCACCTGATGATTTTGGTAGACCAAAATAAATTCATTTATTAACTCAGCAGCTAACTGCTTAAGCATAAACTCACGCGCCAGGTGCAGGGCTTCGATATCAACAGTATCAAATAACTCCATTGCCCCGGTTTCGCTAACAAACTCAAACATATCTGCAATCAATGCCGGATCTAATTCAGCACTAACCAATACCGATTTAAAAGCATTGATCAACAGATCAGGCAAATACATATTTTGCTTAGCTTGTAACTGCTGAACATTTTTTACCAAGTATTTATTAAACAAGCTTTGCCCTGCATCCCAACGAGAGAATTCATCACTGGCAAAATTAATCAGATGCAGCAGTTGCAGATCCGTATATGCATATTGATATTTAACAGGGGCAGAAAAACCACGGAACAAACAAGGTACCGGTTTGTGAAAGATATTTTCAAACACAAATGTCTGTTCATTTTGCGTTAAACTGAGCACTTTACTATTTTGCTTATTACCTAAATCGAGCGCATTGCCGGTGTCATCTAACAGTTCAATATCAACAGGGACATGTAAAGCTTGTTTGACTTTCTGATCCGCAGTTGGCAAGTTTTTTTGCTTAAAAGTAATTTGGTAACTGTTCTTTGCGGGATCAAAATAGTCGGTCACATTCACTTGCGGTGTACCCGATTGTGAATACCAACGTTTAAAGAGTTTTAAGTCAATGCCACTGGCATCCTGCATCGCAGCCACAAAATCATCACAGGTCACCGCTTGCCCGTCAAATCGCTCGATATATAACTGCATACCTTGTTGGAATTTGCTTTCACCTAATAAAGTATGCAGCATGCGAATAACTTCAGAACCTTTATCGTAAACGGTTACGGTGTAAAAATTATTCATCTCCATCACAGATGCTGGTCGGATAGGATGGGACATCGGTCCTGCATCCTCTGCAAATTGATGATTACGCATGATTTTAACATTGGCGATACGGTTAACACTGCGACTGCCTAAATCTGAGCTGAATTCCTGATCCCGGAAAACAGTTAAGCCCTCTTTAAGGCTCAATTGGAACCAGTCACGACAAGTAATGCGATTACCTGTCCAGTTATGGAAATATTCATGACCAATTACAGCTTCAATGCCTAAATAATCCTGATCGGTGGCGCTTTGTGAATTGGCTAAAACAAATTTAGAATTAAAAATATTCAAGCCTTTATTTTCCATCGCCCCCATATTGAAGAAATCAACGGCAACAATCATATAAATATCGAGATCATATTCCAGATTAAAACGCTGCTCATCCCACTTCATGGCATTTTTTAGCGATAACATCGCATGTGCTGTTTTATCTAAATTACCTTTATCTACAAATAGTTCTAACGCAACTTGTCGCCCGCTCTGTGTCGTAAAGCTGTCTTTTAAACAATCAAAATCACCGGCAACCAATGCAAACAGATAAGCAGGTTTTGGGAAAGGATCTGCCCAGCTCACCCAATGACGACCGTTATCCAACTCCCCCTGTGCAATACGGTTACCATTTGATAAAAGCGACGGATAAAGTGATTTGTCGGCGGTGATTTTAGTGGTGAATTTAGCCATCACATCCGGCCTGTCTAAATAATAGGTAATACGGCGAAAACCTTCCGCTTCACACTGCGTACAAAAAGCATCTCCTGATTTATATAAACCTTCAAATGCTTTATTACTTTCAGGACTGATTTCTGTATTAATTTGTAACTTAAATTCACTCGGCAAGTTATTGATTAACAGACCGCCTTCTACTAACTGGTAATCACAATAATCAATATCATCAACTAAAAGGGAGACTAATTTCAGTTGCTCTCCAAACAGAAATAGTGGTTGCTTATTATCATCAGTACGACACATTTCGCTGGTCGCTTTTACCTGTGTATTGTCATCAAACAGATCAAATTCAAGATCTAATGTGCTCACCGTGAAATCTGAAACTCGATAATCTGAAAGGTGTTTTTCTTGTGGTTTTTTTTCAACCACTTCTTCGATAGAGGCAACTTGGCTCATTTTTATACACTCTTAATTATTACGGATGAAATAGAATTTCACTAATATACAAGAAGGCATGGCGAATGCTAACCCTTATCGAAAAACTCTTTGAATTTATTTGTCGTCATACCAATAGCAAGGTTAATTTCCAGCCATAATTAACAGTGCAAATATCATTGCAAAGCATGAATCTAATGCGTATAAACAAGCTTCTCTTTTAGCATTTTTATTCAGTTGGAAACTTCAGTGACCTATCGTCAAGAAATCAGTAAACTTATTAAATTAAGTATCCCCATTTTTATCGCTCAATTTGCACAAACCGCAATGGGTTTTGTTGATACCGTAATGGCTGGAGGAGTTAGTGCCAATGATATGGCGGCTGTTTCTATTGCTGCGAGCATATGGCTGCCGTGCATCTTATTTGGTGTGGGTATATTAATGGCGTTAATACCGCTTACCGCGCAGGCACATGGCGCGAATGACACGGCCAAAATTCCAGAAACAGGTCAGCAGGGTTTGTATCTTGCATTACTGCTTTCGATTCCGATCACATTACTTCTATATAACGCAGGTTATGCGGTTAATTTAATGGATATAGAGCCCGCATTAAAAGAGATAACCACCCGTTATTTATATGCAGTGCTATTCGCAGTGCCCGCTTTTTTATTGTTCCAGGCATTACGTAATTATGTAGAAGGATTATCTCTCACCAAACCTGCAATGGTGGTCGGTTTTATCGGTTTAATAGCCAATATTCCTCTTAACTGGATTTTTGTATATGGGAAATTCGGTTTACCTGCCTTAGGTGGTGTCGGTTGTGGTGTTGCAACCAGCATAGTTTACTGGCTAATGCTTTTCGCGCTGCTATTTTATGTGCTGTATACTAAGAAACTGCAACACTATCCGCTATTCAAGTCATTTTCTGCACCAAACTATGCACAGATATGGTCCATATTTAAACTTGGATTACCCGTAGCTGTCGCCCTGTTTTTCGAAGTAACCATCTTCGCCGGTATTGCAGTATTAATCGCACCTTTAGGATCGATGATTGTTGCTGCCCATCAAATAGCAATTAACTTTGCAAGCATGGTATTTATGCTGCCCATGAGTATTGCGAATGCAGTCAGTATTCGTGTTGGATTTAATTTGGGTCGTGATAATAAGAGCGGCGCTAAAAGTGCAAGTTATGCAGGATTTACTGTGGGACTGGGTTTATCAATACTGACGGCAGTATTAACCGTTATCTTTAAAGAAGATATCGCCCGACTCTATACAGATCATCAAGAGGTTATCACTTTAGCCGTAACTTTGATGCTGTTCTCTGCAATGTACCAATGTGTTGATTCGATTCAAGTTGTTGCTGCCGGCGCTTTACGTGGTTATAAAGAGATGATGGCAATTTTCACGCGCACCTTTATCGCCTACTGGGTTGTTGGTTTACCATTGGGGTATCTACTAGGTATGACAGATCTAATTGTCGAACCACTTGGCGCAAAAGGTTTTTGGATTGGTATTACAGTAGGTTTAACCGTTGCGGCTGTTTTATTAGGACAACATCTGCTTAAAATACAACGCTCAATAGATTTTAAAGCGCTTTAAAAACGATCGAAAATGCTCCATCAAGTAGTTAAAATATACAATGCGTTTAATAAATCAGCATCTGACAAATTAAACGCAAATAATATTTGACGAGCTAGGCACAACTCAGTAATATCTCGCCTCGTTGTCACGGCTTAATCGCTTAACAACTTCTCGGTGATTAGCGCAATTTATTAGTGCATCTCCTTGGGTTTATAAAGAGTTGGACCAGAGGTCTGACCCGCAAAGCATAATCCCTAAATAGAGTTAAAAAATACTCGGTGATTAGCGCAGCTTGGTAGCGCACCTGGTTTGGGACCAGGGGGTCAAAGGTTCGAATCCTTTATCACCGACCAAATTTAAAAAACATGTTTTATACATGTTTGTAGTTTTAAAACCAGCTTCGCGCCCTTAGCTCAGCTGGATAGAGCAACGGCCTTCTAAGCCGTAGGCCACAGGTTCGAATCCTGTAGGGCGTACCATTTTTAAAAAGTATAGTGGCGGATGTAGCTCAGTTGGTAGAGCCCCGGATTGTGATTCCGGTTGTCGCGGGTTCAATCCCCGTCATTCGCCCCATTTTTTAATGATAAAAAAGTTTAAATAGTTGCGGAAGTGGCGGAATTGGTAGACGCGCTAGATTTAGGTTCTAGTATCGCAAGG
>NZ_CEZLMY010000067.1:0-1652 GCF_983033635.1 Psychromonas sp.
GATCCCCGGTGGCGATCCGACATTACGCGCAGCGGATGTTTCATTTGTTGGCAGCCGCTATGCGCGCTGCGAAATCGTCAAAGCCTCATCGGTATTAACTGTTGCAGATGCGATAACGGCACAATTGATTGAGTTAGGCTACTTAGATAAAAGTGTTTACGGCACACGAGAATTTACTATTACTAAAACGGTTACAGAAACTGCGATAAGTAAACGCGCACAATTATTGTGTAACAATCGCAATTACCCGCTGTCATTAGCCGATCGAAATATCAGTAATGCCGTTAAAACGCGTGCTGACCAATCATAGGGGCGGTTTGATTACTGCTGAACAAACTCGCATGTAAACGCAGGGCATGGTTATCCGTCAGGCTGGAAATATAATCAGCGAGTACCCGTTGTTCACGTGACGGATCGCCATTTTGCGCTTTCCATAACAGTTTGACAGGTTCAGGTAAAAAACGTAAAGGCCCTGTGTTATAAGCTTCAAACAGCTCCATTACTATCTGTTGCCCGCGATACTCTAAAATTTGCAGGTCAGGGCTTTTAATCACATATTGGAGCACAAACTGTTTTAATATTTTCAATACTTTAAACATTTCTGGTGCTAAATAGGCGTTATAAGCAAGTAGTGGATCAACGAATTCTTGATTGACTTTTTTTATCTCAATGGAGGTGATCAGTGCATTAACTAATGCACCAATCGCATCTTTACGTTTAAAGTGTTGTGTTGAAAAGAGATTATTGGTTAGTTCTGTTAACTGGTCAATTAAACAAAAATCATGAATTTCAGCCAGTTGTGTAGCTACCTTCTCTTGCCACAAACTTTTGCTAATAATGCCCATGGCAATCGCATCTTCTAAATCATGTACGCCATAAGCGATATCATCAGCGATTTCCATAATCGAACAATCAAAGGATTTATAACGTGATTTTTTGTGTGATTTATCATCTGAATTTTGCGCTCGCATGGTTCTAAATAACAGCTTGTCAGAGACACATAAAGGGGTCAGTACCGCATTCAATAACTCTTCATCATGATCATAAATACCTTTACCTGGCATCCACTCTTCGGTTTTTAACTGACGGAAATTACGACTGATATCGGTTGGATATGGCCCGCTAACCTCGCTTAAACAAACAGGATATTTTAATAACCCAAGCAGGCTACGGCGAGTCAGGTTCATGCCGTTAAATTCAGTGTAAGGTTCAAGTTGTGTGATAATACGAAACGTTTGTCCGTTGCCTTCAAATCCGCCGTGGTTGATCATCATATAATTAAGTGCCGTTTCGCCGCCATGACCAAATGGCGGGTGGCCGATATCATGACTTAAACAGATAGTTTCAATGAGATCATTACCCGGTAATAAAGACTCAAATTCAGGCTGTACCAGTTTTAAGTGTGCCACAATACCCGCTCCGATTTGCGAGACCTCTAATGAGTGTGTTAAACGCGTTCGGTAAAAGTCGCTTAAACCATTATTGTGAATTTGTGTTTTAGATTGTAAACGGCGAAAGGCGGCAGAATGTAAGACACGCGCTTTATCACGGTGAAAGGGGGAACGTTGATCGAGGCGACGTTTTTTACCCGGCTCATCGGCTAAACGTTCTAACCACTGTTTAGAAATTGAAAGCGGGGAAGTTGTTAAAGC
>NZ_CEZLMY010000067.1:1662-2006 GCF_983033635.1 Psychromonas sp.
TGGATTTGCAGAAGTATGTTCCACTATTACTTTTTTATTTTTCTTTTCTAAATTCATATTAACGCCTTTTAGAATAATGACGTTAAAAAGTGTAGCGTGATTAATGAATTAAAAACAGATTATAAACAGGCATATATAAATAATAATGGCAGTTTGTTAGCTAACCACATGCAAATGTGTAATCCAGTAAAACTAGAAATGATTAACAGATAGTTTTCAGGCTTAATTTCGTATTCAAAATTAAGCCTGAAAACAACGAGCAAAATTATTGCTGCTTTTGATTATGCATATTGTGCTTTGTTTCTGTTTTCTGTTTTTCCGGTGAAACTATTTATTGGATCTGG
>NZ_CEZLMY010000067.1:2016-14214 GCF_983033635.1 Psychromonas sp.
GACTCCTGCTCTGCTTGTGCAAATTCTTTTTTTTCTTTGTAAGCAATAATTTTACCTACACTCTGGTGTAACAGTTTGTGTTGCTGGTTCATTTCCGATACGCAGCCAGTTGAACATTGCTCTGCAATCCCTGAGTTATCGAACCATTTACCAAATGCACATTTATGATGATCTGATGCCGTGTGTGTATCAAGCTGTATAAGACCATTGAGATAACTTTTTATTTTCACTTTCCATAAGGAGTGACTTGCTTTAGCACGCAGCAGTTGTATTTCTAGATCATTTGAGGTTTTAAACTGGCTGATAAGTATTAACATTTTTTCTATGCCAGTGGAAATCTCCACTGACTCCAGCATGCTTTGTTTGGCATTATCACTGGTATGGGTCGCTTCTTCGGTAATATTGCTGACATTGCGGTTGATATCTTCTGTTACCACTGCTTGTTCTTCTGAGGCTGTGGCAATTTGATTATTCATATCATCAATGGTTTCAACAGAGTGGCTGATTTGCGTTAATCCTTGCTCTGCATCAGATACTAAAGTAACAGTTTTCTGAACTTGGTCGTGGCTGTTATGCATTGTTTCGTTGGCACTGGCAACAGCAGATTGTAAACTGTTGATCATCTCATTTATCTCTTCAGTCGATGTTTGCGTGCGTGAAGCTAGTGTTCTCACTTCATCGGCAACTACGGCAAAACCTCTGCCGGCTTCCCCAGCTCTTGCCGCTTCAATTGCTGCATTAAGTGCTAATAAATTGGTCTGCTCGGCAATATTTTTAATAACATCTAGTACGCTGCCGATACGCTGGCTATCGTTTTTAACGAGCTCTATTGATGAAACTGCGTGATCAATTTCCTGAGCAAGTGATTCAATCGCTTTCACTGCATTAGATGAAGCATCTTTACCTTTGAGTGCTTCTTTAGTGGTATTGGCCGCCGCCTCTGCTGCTTGCGACGTATTTTGGGTGATTTCATTAACGGTTGCAGACATCTCATTAAGTGCCGTTGCTACTTGTTCGGTTTTTTGTTGTTGCGAGTTAACCCCCTCACTGGTTGAATCTGCAAGCATAGTTTGGGTGATAATATTATGGACAAGATTACTGGTTGAAATATTAACCGAGCGAATGGCGTCATCAATTTTATGGGTCACTTGATTGACGGCTTGTGCTAGTTGCGCGATTTCATCTTTGCCAATTTCATTAACTCGAATTGAAAGATCACCATCACTTTCGGCGATATTGTGCAAAGTGGTGATAACTTTTTTAAGGGGGGTCATTACGCGGCACGCTAATAACCAGATAACCACTGCTAATAGCAAAAATGTTACAACAGCTGTTACGCTTTGTATTTGATAAAAACCTGCCATCAAGGTTTCCTGTCCAATTTCTAATAATGCTTTTTCCATATAGTTGGAGATGAAATAAAAATTGATAAACTGTGTCAATAACAGGGTGGGTAATATAACCAGCAACAATTGTTGGCTTAGTTTAAATGAACGTAACATTGGATTATTTCCTTATAAAATTTAATCACCAGAATATTAGTGAACAATCAAAGTATTGTAGCGCTTGATTCGGGTGTTTGTGATCTTTGTACCTATTTATAGGTGTTTTCGTTGCTGATAAGAGGTAAATCCCTTGAGCGAGGCAGTCTATTATCATTTTTTAAGCTAGAAATTGACTGAAATATGAAAAATTGCAGAAATCCGACCTTACCTCGCAATCTGTGCAGTTACCTTCGTAGAATTAACCCTTTCCTCATATGGATTAATATAAATGTAAGCGCTTTCCTTTATATCATTGTCAGAGGTAACTTCAAATGTAATTGATGATAACAATGGTATTTATATGTTGATATGAGAGGAATTGCACAACTGTATTATTTGATTGATGATGTTATATCAAGTGCAGCAATATCATGTGTTGTTAATTAGGTGTTGGTTGGCACTTCTCATAAGGTGATTTTTAAAACATCAAGTTCATTTGAGCTTGATCGCGGTAATCGATGAGGAACCGAAACACAGTTTTGTAGCCCGAAGAAGACGTACTTCTTAACTAATAATAAAAAGCTGAGCGTCAAGAAAAACTGATACTAAAATGCTCGCCACAGATTCAGTATCTCATTAGGTAAAGGCTATAAACCTCTATCAGCAGCAGTAAAGTATCGTTTTTCGCGTTTCTTTGCTGGTTGCTTCCCGGTTGAAGTTTACTTGCAAATCAGCCAAAGTATCTCTGCTGTAAATGTTTCTTAAAGTGGGCCGCATTGAGTGCTTCACCCGTTGCCTGTTTTACTAATTCATTGGTTGTTAATGAACTTGCTTTATTCCAGATATTATTTTCCAGCCAGTTAAAAATAGGGCTTAATGACTGAGTTGAAATACAAGCCGCTACATCCACCTCTTTTTGCATTGATGCCATAAATTGGGCCGCATAGATAGCGCCTAATGTATAACTTGGGAAATATCCGAATGAACCGTCCGTCCAGTGTATATCCTGCATACAGCCATTTTTATAATTGCCTGCTGTGGAAATACCTAAATACTGCTGCATTTTCAGATCCCATAATTCCGGAATATCATGGTAGCTGATTTTACCGTTCATTAAATCACGCTCGATTTCATAACGTAAAATAACATGTGCAGGGTAGGTGACTTCATCGGCATCGACGCGGATAAATTCAGGTTTAACACGGGTGTAAATTTTCTGCAGGTTAGCGGCTGCAAATACTGCCGGATTATTATCAGGAAAATGCTTTAACGCCAGCGGTACCAGTTGATTGATAAATTCCGTACTGCGCCCTAACTGCATTTCAAAAAACAGACTCTGTGATTCATGGATCCCCATCGAACGCGCCTCACCAACGGGTAAACCTTTCAGTGCTTTTGGCAAACCCTGTTCGTAACGTGCATGGCCTGTTTCATGGACAATACCCATTAATGATTGTACAAAATCGCTTTCATCGTAACGGGTGGTGATGCGCACATCCTGACTTACTCCACCGCAAAAGGGGTGTGAACTGATATCTAAACGTCCATGGTTAAAGTCGAAATCAAGCAGCTTCATAATATCTAAACCAAGCTGCTTCTGCTGCTTAGTTGCATACACTTCGTTTGCTTTGAGAAAGCTCTCACTCGCTTGCTTCTGTTGCACTTGTCGGGTTAATTCCGGTAACCAGGTTTTTAAATTGCCGAAAATATTATCAAGCTGCTCGCATGATACGCCCGGTTCATAGAGATCCAGCATCGCATCATAGGGTGTTTTATTGGTGGTCTCTGCTCGAATTTGCGCTTCTTGTTGAGATAAGCTGACCACCTCTTTAAAGTTCTTGGCAAAACCCTGCCAGTCATTATCGCTGCGCTGTGTACGCCAGGCATGCTCACATTTAGATCCAGCCAATGATTGCGCCTGTACTAAATCATCGGGTAACAGGGTCGATTTTTGCCATTGGTTTTTCATTTCACGCAGATTTGCTGATTCAATCTGACTAAGATCTTCAGATGCTGCTTTATCAAACAGTTCATCAAGATGCGGGGCTGTTGCTAACTGATGTATATGTAACGACAGTTCCGCCATTGCATCGGATCGTGATTCATTGCCACCTGCAGGCATCATCACAGCTTGATCCCAGCCACCAATTGCCGATAGATGATTGAAGTTAGATATCTTTTTATAATGCTCGGAAAGTTTTTTGTAGTGGCTCATATTTAATCCTGTGGCGTGAACGTCATATATCGATATATCGTAACAGAAAGGGACCTGCTTATTACACTGAACTGCCGTTCAATTCGATTCTCGCTTAATATACTATACTAAATATTTCAAAAACAGCTGTTCAGGTGAAAAAATTATTGTCTGCACGGCAGCTGATCGTGCCTATACTTTACTGTATAACTTTTGGCGAGTATCTGTAGTGCAAGCCTTAGTCTGTAATTAGTCGCTAGCAGTGGTGCCACTAAGTTAGGCTGGTCATTTGCGAGGTCGAGTATGAATAGAGCATGCAGTGTAATGCTGATAATGATATTCAGCGGCTGCGCTACTCAGGTGCCAGCCCCAATCAGTAAGATTCCGGCATATGATTATACAGTGGACGAGGTACGTGCAGAACCAGAACGGTTTTTGGGTTCAATGGTGCGCTGGGGCGGTGTGATTAGCAGAGTCGAAAATAAAGCTTCGCGGACATGGATTGAGGTAGTAAGCCGGGAGCTGAGGAAGAATGGCCAGCCACTAACCGACAGCAGAAGTAGCGGGCGATTTATTGCTAGTTTTCCAGGTTTTATGGATCCTATTGTCTATAAACCGGGGGCTTTGCTGACCGTTGCTGGTGGCATCGAAGGAGAGACGGTAGGTCTGATCGGTGAGTATGTTTATGCGTTTCCCGTTGTCACGGTTAGTGCTGCTTATTTGTGGCCGGAAAAGGATCAAGCTGTTTATCATGAATACTCCCCGTCACCCTGGGGTCACTATGATCCTTGGCCTTACCATCGCAGGTCATATCCACCGTATAGATGGTAACTATGGAGTTTTTTATTATGAAGAAAAGATGCCGTATCATTTTTATGTTTTTTGCCACAGTGGTTTTGTTTGCATGTGCCACAGCAGCAAAGTTTGATAGCAAGGATATTGATCTCAGCATTACCCCGCAACGGGCTGTGGCTGAAAGCGTAAAATTGCAGGATGTTCGGATGTTATGGGGTGGAGTAATTATTTCCAGTGTTAATTTAAAAGATGCTACCCAGTTTGAAATTCTCGCTTATCCATTAACTTCAGAGCAAAGGCCCGATACTGATAAATCTCCAGTGGGGCGTTTTCTGGCATTACATGATGGCTATCTGGAGATTAGTGATTATGCTCAAGGACGTTTAATTACGGTCAGTGGAAGGCTTCAGGATAAACATAGCGGGCACATTGGTGAAAGCGAGTATATCTATCCTGTGCTTAAAATAAATCAACTTCATCTTTGGAACAAACGATCGCACTCCGATGAGCCGCAGTTTCATTTTGGTCTTGGGGTGATGTTTTAAGCTAATTGATTTTATCAGCTCAAAAATGCTGAGTCTTGCCAGTTTAAACTCGTTCCACACGCTCTGCGTGGGAATATAGATACCTAGCCGAATAGGTTTTTTTCAGGCTTTCGCTTGTTAGCTAATGGTTTAGCTTTATTTGCTGGTGGTTTCGCCCTGACGGCGATCCTACTTTTTCTTAATGCCGAAAAAAGTAGGCAAAAAGCGAAGACAGGATACGCAGAGCTCAATCTGTTCGTGACACTGTGCTGCCGCACAACTCGCCCCCTAGCCATTTTTTATTCTCGCTCTGATCAACCACTTTTTAACGCACCATCTCAGACAGTACATCCTTGTACTGACTGAGATTAGGGAAATCTAGGCCGAGCCTTCTCATAAACCTAAACTGTCGTTTAATTCGCTCCATGATTTTCCTTACTAAAGCGTTTGTTCATCACAAGAAAAATGGAAGGGGAATCCGTAGCCGAATCGGTTGGGGGTTTTAAAAGACAAAAAGCTTTGGCTGTGCCAAGTTTTGCAGTTTAAAAATGCACAGCCTTGCCTGTTTAAACTCGTTCCTCACGCTCTGCGTGGGAATGTAGATGCCTAGCCGCATTGTTTTTTTGTAAGCTTAGCTCAAAACCAAGCAGATAAGCGTTCCCACGCAGGAACGAGGTGCGCGGAGCGTGGGGAACGAGCAACATTGACTATGATCCCAACCATCAGGCAAACTGCAATTAAATCAATAAAGAGGAATAGAGCATGAACGGAACAAAACGCGCCGATATTAAAAAAGGCTTATCTGTAGCAATTGTATTAAAACAAGATCAGCGCAGTGGCACACTAACCGACGGCATAGTTAAAGATATTCTTACCAACTCGTCTAACCATCCCCACGGCATTAAAGTGCGCTTAGAAAGCGGTGAGGTAGGGCGCGTTAAAGAGATTCGTGAAGAATAAAATAAACGTTCCCACGCAGGAGCGTGGGAACGAGGTACAGGCTAATTCAAATTAAGAGATACGTTTGTATTTAATACGGTGCGGTTCAATTGCAGCTGCGCCGTATGTTTTCTTTAACCACTCTTCATATTCTGTAAAGTTACCTTCATGGAAATTCACTTGTCCTTCATCGCGGTAATCGATGATATGAGTTGCGATACGATCCAGGAACCAACGGTCATGAGAGATAACCATGGCACAACCGGCAAAACCAAGCAGCGCATCTTCCAGTGCACGCAGCGTTTCAATATCCAGATCATTGGTTGGCTCATCGAGTAACAGTACATTCCCCCCTGATTTAAGCAGTTTAGCTAAATGTAAACGGCCACGCTCACCACCTGATAAATTTCCAACTGTTTTCTGTTGATCTGTGCCTTTAAAGTTAAAACGTCCTAAATAGGCACGGCTTGGAATTTCAATATTACCTACCTTGATAATATCACTGCCCCCAGAAACTTCCTGGAAAACGCTGAGCTTATCGTCCATATGGTCACGGAACTGATCAACGCTTGCAAGCTGCACGGATGCACCTATGATTATTTCGCCTGAGTCAGGTTTCTCTTGGCCGGAAATTATTTTAAACAGGGTTGATTTACCTGCACCATTGGCACCGATAATACCGACAATGGCACCTTGAGGGATACTGAAGCTAAGATCGTCAATTAATACACGACCATCAAATGATTTTTTAAGGTTGTTAACATCAATAACTTGCTCACCTAGACGCTGACCTGTTGGAATAAACAGCTCATTGGTTTCATTGCGTTTTTGGTAATCCTGGTTATTAAGCTCTTCAAAACGCGATAAACGCGATTTGCTTTTCGATTGACGACCTTTGGCATTTGAACGTACCCATTCCAGCTCAGTCTCGATTTGACGCTGACGCGCTTTCTCTTGCGATGCTTCCTGTTTTAAACGCTCATCTTTTTGTTCAAGCCATGAAGAGTAGTTGCCTTCCCATGGAATACCGTACCCACGGTCAAGCTCTAAAATCCAACCTGCTACATTATCTAAGAAATAACGGTCATGGGTAATGGCCACAACGGTGCCTTCATAATCATGCAGGAAGCGTTCAAGCCAGCCAACTGATTCAGCATCCAAGTGGTTGGTAGGCTCATCAAGCAGCAACATATCCGGTTTTTCAAGTAATAAACGACACAGTGCAACACGGCGGCGTTCACCACCGGAAAGTACATTAATTTTCGCATCCCAAGCTGGAAGACGCAGTGCATCAGCTGCACGCTCTAATTGATTATCAAGATTATGACCATCATGTGCCTGGATAATATCTTCTAATTGCCCCTGACGTTTTGCTAGCGCATCAAAATCAGCATCAGCTTCGGCATAGGCCGCATAAACACTATCAAGCTCTGTTATTGCATTTTTGACTTCACTAACCGCTTCTTCAATAATTTCACGCACATTTTTTTCAAGATCTAAAACGGGCTCTTGCGGTAAGTAACCGATTTTGGTGCCTGTTAATGGACGAGCTTCACCTTCAAACTCTTTATCCACGCCGGCCATAATACGTAACAGAGTTGATTTACCTGAGCCATTTAAGCCCAATACGCCAATTTTTGCACCCGGGAAAAAACTCAGTGAGATATCTTTTAAAATAGTGCGCTTCGGTGGAACGACCTTGCTCACTTGGTTCATGGTATAAATAAACTGTGCCATAAGTGATTGCTCTTATTAATGAAAAAAATAGTGGTGAAGATGATAGGGCAAAGTTTAAGAAAATAAAACAGTTGAGCCAAAGGATGAAAGCTAACATCACAGTTATATGACAGATAGTTGAGAATAATTACTTAGTATTCATTTTAACATGTAGTTTATTCACTTTGCTTTACAGAATTATTCATTTGTTTGCGCTATGCAACAGGAGAAACTTTGCGTAAAATGCGTCACATCAACGGAGCTATTTGAATTAACCATTCCAATCAGGAGATACGCATGTTTAACCGCGATATGAATATTGCAGATTACGATCCAGAATTATGGCAATCAATGACAGATGAAGTTCAACGTCAGGAAGACCATATTGAGCTTATTGCATCAGAAAATTACACTAGCCCTCGTGTAATGGAAGCGCAAGGTAGTCAGTTAACAAATAAATATGCAGAAGGTTACCCAGGCAAACGTTACTACGGCGGTTGTGAGTATGTTGACGTTGCTGAATCACTAGCAATTGAACGTGCTAAGTCTTTATTTGGTGCAGATTACGCAAACGTGCAGCCACATGCTGGTTCTCAAGCAAACAGTGCTGTTTACCAAGCACTTTGTGCGCCTGGTGATACAGTTTTAGGCATGAGCCTTGCTCACGGTGGTCACTTAACACATGGTGCATCTGTTAGTTTCTCTGGTAAAATATACAATGCAATCCAGTATGGTATCAACCCTGAAACAGGTATCTTAGATTACGCTGAAGTTGAGCGTCTAGCGCTTGAGCACAAACCAACCATGATTGTTGCCGGTTTCTCTGCATACTCAGGTATTGTAGATTGGGCTAAATTCCGTGAAATTGCTGACAAAGTAGGTGCTTACCTGTTTGTTGATATGGCACACGTTGCCGGCCTTGTGGCTGCAGGTCTTTACCCTAACCCAGTTCCTTTTGCTGATGTTGTAACAACAACAACGCATAAAACATTAGGTGGTCCTCGTGGCGGTCTGATCCTTGCTAAAGCCAATGAAGCAATTGAGAAGAAATTAAACTCTGCGGTATTCCCTGGCGGCCAAGGTGGCCCGTTAATGCATGTTATCGCTGCTAAAGCGGTTTCTTTTAAAGAGTGTGCTGAGCCTGAGTTTAAAGTTTACCAACAAGCTGTTTTAGATAACGCTAAAGCTATGGTTAAAGTATTCCAGGAACGTGGTTACAAAATCGTTTCTAACGGTACTGAAAACCACCTTTTCCTAGTGGATTTAATCGCGCAGGATATCACGGGTAAAGAAGCTGATGCAGCTCTTGGTAATGCACATATTACTGTTAACAAAAACTCAGTACCAAACGATCCGCGTTCTCCGTTTGTAACATCTGGCCTGCGTATTGGTACACCTGCATTCACGCGTCGTGGTGCAAACGTACAACAAGCAACTGAACTTGCTGGCTGGATTTGTGACATTCTTGATGCAATCAAAGATGAAGAAAAACTAGCTGCAACTATTGAAACGGTTAAAGTGAAAGTAGCTGAATTTTGTAAAGCCTGCCCGGTTTACGGTTAATCTGTAAACGGTTTGCTTAAATAAAAAAGCAGATATTTATAATGCCGTGCACTTATGTGTACGGCATTTTTTTTTGTTTTAAAATAAGTGCGGGAGTAATAGATTGCCAGCATCAGTATGATGTTCGTGAGTAAAAAAGTATCATATTAATAACGCTAATCGGTAAGAAGCTAGCGTAGGGATTTTACCTCTAATCTTCTACCGATTTATCTCGGCGCACAGAAGAAGATCAGGACAGCCAAACCTTTTTGACTGATTCTGAATTCCCCTAATTCTAAAAAAAGGTTTGGCTGTCCTGTCTTTTTTTTGTCCTGTCTTTTTTTTGCCTTTTTTCCATCTAAATTTCCAAATCAGCACTGTTGTAAAAATTGAGTTTAAATCGTTCAAATAATAGACTTGTTGTTGATGGGTTCTATACTTTCATCAGTATTGATGCGGTTGGCACAAACTAATCAGCGTTGCACTTAATGTCTCACAATGGCTTCGCACTAAAACAGGTACATAATAAGGAGAAACAGAAATGAAACGTGAATTGAATATGGCCGTCACAATCTTGTTAAGTATTTCTTTGTTCGGCTCACTGGCATTTGCCAGTGGCGGTGGACCAGTTATAGCAGCCGAACCTTTAGGTGTTGAGAAAGATGCAACAAGCTTTACTCAGAAAATCAACACAGATCTGCTCAAAGTACTACCGTTCAAAGACACTCGTGATTTTAAAAACGCACAAAAGGGTTTTATCGCTCGTGGAGAGGAAGTTATCAAGGATAAAGATGGAAACATCATATTCAGCACCAAGGAATTTGACTTTATGCAGAACTTGAAAAAGAAAGCTCCTGCTACAGTCAACCCAAGCCTTTGGCGTCAGATGCTTCTGGTGAATATTGCAGGGCTTTTCAAAGTTCACGACAACATCTATCAAGTTAGGAATTATGATCTTGCAAACCTGACAATCATCGAAGGGAAAAGTGGCCTGATCATTATGGATCCGCTTGTTTCAGCAGAAGCGGCCAAAGCAGCTCTTGATCTATACTTTGAACACCGTCCTAAAAAACCAGTCAAAGCCGTGATCTATTCACATTCCCATATTGATCATTTCGGTGGGGTGCGCGGGATTGTTGATGAAGCCGATTTAAAGGCTGGCAAAGTTAAGATTTTTGCACCTTACGATTTTATGGAAAATGCCATTGCCGAGAATGTTATGGCGGGTAATGCGATGAGTCGCCGGGCCTCTTACATGTATGGCAACGTACTTCCAAAAGATGTTAAAGGAAATATCGGCGCTGGTCTGGGTACCACAACCTCTGCAGGGACAGTCACACTGGTAAGACCGACAAATGTCATCAAAGAAGATTGGGAAGATCATGTTATAGACGGACTCCATTTTGAATTTCAGTTGACACTGAATACGGAAGCGCCATCTGAAATGCATTACTACATCAAAGAGTATCGTGCATTATGCCCTGCCGAAAACGTCAACCACACCATGCATAACCTCTACACACTACGCGGGGCAAAAGTGCGAGACTCAAAAGTTTGGGCTAAACATATTGATAATATGCTGTTGAAATGGGGGGATAAATCTGACGTACTTTTTGCTCCACACCACTGGCCTAGCTGGGGGACTGAAGATATTAAAAAGCATGTTGCTCAACAACGTGATACTTACAAATTCCTCCACGATCAGGTACTGCGTTTAGCAAATCACGGCTATACCATGGATGAAATTGGCGATATGGTAAAACTGCCTGCCGATCTTGACAATAACTGGTCAAGCCATGGCTACTACGGTAGCATCAGCCATAATGCACGTGCGATCTACAACTTCTATCTGGGCTATTTTGACGGAAACCCAGCTCACCTCCATAAGCTTCCACCAGAGCCTGCGGCTAAAAAATATGTCGAGTTTATGGGAGGCGCAGATAACGTTATTAAACAGGCCCAAAATACTTATGCGAAGGGGGAATATCGTTGGACTGCGGAAGTATTAAGCCATGTGGTTTTTGCCGATCCAGATAACCAGAAAGCAAAAGATCTTCTAGCTGATACTTTAGAACAGTTAGGATATGTTGCTGAATCAGGTCCATGGCGCAACTTTTATCTATCAGGTGCGCGCGAATTGCGGACAGGGGTTAAAGCGATGCCAACACCAAATACAGCAAGCCCGGATCTTGTGCAAAACATGTCTGCAACCATGTTGCTCGATTACATGGCGGTACGCCTGAATCCGGAGAAGGCCGTGGGCAAAAAGATGAAAATTGGATTTAACTTCACAGATACCAACGAGCTTTATACTTTGATCTTACAGAACTCTACACTTAATAACCGTATTGGTCTTGAAGATGACGCTGACACGACGATTGTAACTACCCGTGTAACACTCGATAATATTATGCTGGGTAAATTGACTGTAGCCGAAGGCTTGAAGAATGGTGCAATTAAAGTTGAAGGCACTAAAGGTAAGTTTAAAGAGCTTCAAGGTATGTTGGATGATTTTGAATTTTGGTTCAATATCGTAACTCCATAAATAAATTTACAGCTAATCGGATAGCTGGAGGTATCTAACCTCCAGCTTTCTCATCACATTAAGTTTGATTCCTTACAGTGTGGTTTATTTAGAATAGTGAACTATGCCCCCTTTCCCTCAAAGAGCCTAAACCTTCAGCTTTTAAGTAAGTATTGTTAATGCTTGCTGTAAATCGCCGAAGTAACCCATAATTTCCAGTTGTTGTCGCGGACGTAAATATTTTAACTTTAAAAATCAATTTCTAAGTCGCACGGAGGCGAAAACGAGATAGCTTCTCTCGCACACTTTCATCGAAAGTGAGCCTGAAATAGCGGCAGCTCCAAAACCACAAGTCTTGCACAACGCTCGCTATTGGGAGAAAGCGATCGTAAATGGGGTGATCTCAATATATTAAGAGAGCAAAAGTTCTAAGGCGGTTTATACCCCAGTCCGTCTTAGGGAGCTAACTCACAAACGCCC
>NZ_CEZLMY010000067.1:14314-18793 GCF_983033635.1 Psychromonas sp.
CCAAAACCATTTTAACAAAGGCAGGTGGCTGCGATGAAAAGAGTCCCCGTTCTTACTGATGTTTGTTTATGGCAATTACTATATTCGGTTATTTGGCGGCAGTGTAGATCAATGCCCTTATCATGAGGGCAATGAGGGAAAATAAAACCGTCTGACCACTTCAGTTTTTTAAGGTATCCAATGCGATCATTTTCTTTATGAAATTTACGTTGCCATACTAGAAAGCTTGCTTTTGGCGTTTTCATTGCAATTCCCTTGAAATAGGCCTAAACATACAATTAGTTTAGGCCACACCTGAGTCAACTACAGAAGCATGTATATTAATTAATCATACTTAAATTGATCAATAATTTTTTGTTGGTCATTTGCTAGTGTTTGTAGTTCTACACTGATTTCTGCTGAACGGCCTGCTTCTTGCCTAATTTCATCACTAGCATCTTTAATATCGATAACAGTACGAGTAATTTCATCAGCAACAGTACTTTGCTCGGCAACAGAATTAGCAATCTGTTCACCCATATCTCTAATATTATGAATGTTTTCAACAATCAAAGAGAGTGCATTATCCATCTCTGCGACCTTTTGGATAGCGCCCTCGGCTTTGTCATTACCGCTACGGATAACTAGTACCACTTCGGTTGTTCCTGATTGCAGTTTCTCAATTACTTCTCTAGTTTGGTTAATTGACGCTTGGGTTTTCTCTGCAAGATTTCTTACTTCAGCAGCGACAACTGCAAAGCCTCGTCCATGCTCTCCAGCACGAGCGGCTTCAATAGCAGCGTTAAGTGCCAACAAATTAGTTTGGTCTGCAATCTCACCAATTACAGAAAGAATGGAATTAATATTTTCACTATCTTGTGATAGTCGATCAATCATAGGCATTGCTGCTGAGACATCCTCCACTAAATCTTCAACTGCTTTGGTTGTTTCTTTTACTACGGATTGACCTTTATTAGCAGCAATAGTTGCATCCTCTGATGATTGAGTTGCTTGATTTGCATTTTCAGCAACCAAATTAACAGAGCTGGTCATTTGTTCCAATGCTGCGGCAACCTGCTCAACTCCAATGAATTGCTGTTGACTGTTACTGTTAGTGCGTCCAGCAATCTCAGCCGCGCGTGTAGAAGTTAACTTGGTATCTTTTACGGCATTACCAATATGTTTTACTGTATATTGTAATTTTTTGATAAATTGATTAAAGCTTTCAACCAGCTCTCCAACTTCATCATTACTTGTTACGGTAAGACGTTGCGTTAAATCCCATTCGCCAGATACGATACTTTTAATACGATTTGTTAATTCAAGGATTGGTTTAACTAAAACTGAAGTCATTACCCAAATTAAACTAATTGATACAAAAACGATAACGATAAGACCAAAAATCTCTAAGCGCATCGCATCGTCATTGTATTTATCAACTCTCATATTTAAATCAATAGCGTGTGCTAAAATATGGTTTTCTGATGCACTAAATACCAATTCCCAGTGAGAATCGACACCTTCTAGTGAAACAGGTACAAGAGCATTAAGTGTTTTGGCTTGACTATCCCATTCAATTTTCGATGTGCTTTTCTTTATCTGTTCACTAATCTTTAATTTTTTATTAAGTGATAAGTCTTTTACAAATTTACCTAGCTTTGAATCACCTTGATCATGCGCGGCAATGATTCCATCTTGACTGACAAGGAGTATTTCACCAAGACCATTAACAAAATCATTATCGGCACCTTTAATTAAGGGTTGTAATGATGCTAATGATAAATCGATTCCAAGTGAGCCGATCACCTCTGAACCGTCAAATAGAGGGACTGTAACAGAAGTCATAAGTATTTTTGTTGTTCCTACTCTGTCAAGGTAGGGATTTAGGATACAAGGTTTCTTGGTTCGAAGTGAGCAGTTAAACCACTCATTATCAGGAAAACCAGACTGATCAATTTTTGTGTTAATAATATCTGTGTTTGGCACTGTCTCTAAAAGAAGCTCTCCATTATCCCCTCTCGCCCAATAAGGATCGAAGCGACCTGTATCATTTGAAGCGGCTAATTCATCATCAATAAAATCGGCATCATTACCAATTAAATCAGGCTTAAATACAACAAAAATACCAAGAACATCTTTGTATGTTTCTACATTTTTCTTTATCAACTGATTAAGTGATGTACGCAATTGCCTATCAGGTGTGCCATTTGTTTTTGCATCTTCATACATAAATGAAATAGATGTTGCAAGGGAGTTTGCGCGATAATAGTTTTTATTAAGTACAGCGGCAACCATTTCAGCTTTTTCGGAAGCAAGCGTGGAGATGTAGTCAATAGCAGAATCGCGTAAATGCAAGGAAGTTTGTTCTCGCACCAAAGACTGTGTTTTATCTGCGTTATAAACAGAAAGAGCAACAATGCTCGTTAATGCAACTAACAAGCAAAATCCTGCAAGGGATACAATTTTCCATCGGATAGAGCATATACGTATATTTTTTTTCATAGTTTTTTTCGCAAGTACGATCTTTATTTTTATTGAGTTAATTTACCCCAGCCCGGGATTAAATTTAAATTTAATTGAACTAAAAATGCATTTCACGATCAGATCAATGAATTCATTATTTCTGAGATGTTGCCAATGCATAATTTAGTGCCTGTCTTTTACCATGTAGATGATTTTACACCGTCCAAGAAACGCGAATATGAGAAGTAGTTTGTTTTAGAATCTTGACACTGAATAATTACAAAAGCAGCAATACAGATGTGCATTGCTGCTCTAATGATAAATTACTGTAATTTAAACTTACTCACCAAGGCATCTAATTGCGCATTAGCTGATGCTAAGTTTTGTGTGCTATCAACGGTAGCTTGTCCATTTTTTGTTAGATTTTGCACCATCTGATGAATATTACTCATATTGCGGCTGACTTCTTCACTAACTGAACTTTGCTCTTCAGATGCGGTCGCAATTTGTGTGCTGAGATCATTAATTTCAACAATAAAGTTGGTCATTGTATCCAGACTCTCTGTGACCCGTTCTGTATTTTCTGCCGTACGCTCACAGCTTGCTTTGGTTACATCCATTGCAGCTACCGCACTCGATGCATCGTTACGCAATGTTGTCAGTATGCTGTTAATTTCTGCGGTACTGCTTTGCGTACGCGCAGCCAATGAACGCACTTCATCTGCGACCACGGCAAAACCTCGCCCTTGTTCACCGGCTCGAGCAGCTTCAATTGCAGCATTCAGTGCCAATAGATTGGTCTGATCCGCAATTTCACCTATCACACCTAATACTGTGATAATCTGCTGGGTGTTTTCATTCATTGTATTAATGCTTGAGGCTGCCGAGTCAACTTCATCCACCAGCGCAATCACACTGTTGGAAGCTTCAACGACGATATTTTTTGATAATAGCGCTTCATCGTTGGCTTTTTGGGTATTAGTGGCCGTTTCCGTTGCACCTTGCGCAACGGTTTCAGAAGTCGCACTCATCTCGGTAATGGCACTGACAACTTGCTCCGTTTCCGCAGAGTGAGTTAGTAAAGCTTTATTATTTTGCTCTGACTGCACATTAAGTTGCGTGATACTTTCGGTAATATACTTCGAGGCTTGTGAAATATCGAGGATCATCGACTGCAGATAAATAATAAAGTTATTAACGGAGTGCCCGATATCGCCCAACTCATCATTAGCAACAATATCGATGCGCGACGTTAAATCTGCTTCGCCGGTCGATAAAGTATCAATGCGCTCTTTTAGTACGATTAAACCTTTAACAATGGCGCTGATAACCCAAATTGCCATAATAAAAAAGACAACGACTAACACTGATGAGATAACAATCATCAAGCTAACTTTTTCGTCAAAAATTTCTTCGGTAGCCTTTGTTAAGCCCTCTTGTACGGAGGTGATATCACTCTCATAAGCGCCGGTTACAATGGTCCAGCCCCACTCTGGGAAGATTTTTCGCGCATAAACTAGTTTATTTTCTGTTTTCCCAGTACCTGGGTTTTCATAAACAGTTTGTACAATGGCTTCAGGTTTATTTCTTATACCGTCTGCAATAATTCCAGTGGTAGAGCCTATTTTGCCGACAATTTCCGTTTTCGGGTGGGCAAGAATTTTTCCGTCTTTGTCTTGTATCCAAAAGTAGCCATTTCCCCCGTACTTGGCAGTGGTGACAGTCTGTAATGCCGCGTCGATTTTACTCTGCTTAAGGGTGCTGATGTATTCACCACTGGCAATAACAAGATTTAGCGGTTTAAAATAAAAGGAAGCGGTTATCTTGTCTTCAATTTTTTCGGTTGTCGGATTTAAAAAAGGATATTGACTAAAGCCAATGACATTGTTTTTAGCAGCCTCAACAACCGCCCGTACATAATAATGACCATTGGCATCTATTCTATCGTAACCGTTTGTGCCAACCCAACTTAAGTTACTACCGTACGCTTTACTAATCCACGAACTAGCATCATAAGCAAAAAAATAACGGCCATTT